>JAIRWZ010000020.1 GCA_031268615.1 Actinomycetes bacterium
AAAGGCACGGTCACCTTTGACGTCACCAGAGTAGTCAAGAGATACAAGCCATAGTGAAGAGAGAGTCCGCATACCGAAGCAAGGGACAGTATCATGCCGACCGGAGCTTTGAGACGATAGCATTGAAAGAGCATGGTTGAAACCAAACCGGTATTAAAACCCGCAGCAAGAAAGAGCGCCACAACAGATACCCAAAAGAGCAAACCGTCCGAGGCAAGAACCAGTACCGACAGCATGGCCAATAGGAATACTACGATACACACCCGCCGGATAAGGGTGTGTTGCAAAACCCTTTGGGCAAAGAAAAAGAACAGCGCCACTCCCGCGGCGACAGATATGCTATAGACCGCATAACTAGTGTCTTGACTATTTTGAAACAGCATGTCTGTCCGGAACGTGACAATGAACTCACTACTCATGATGGCAAACAGGCTAAGCGCAAAATAGAGGGTAACCGGCAGATACGCGACAAGCGTCTCCCGTTCAAAAGAGAAAGGCAGCTCTTTTCTTCTCTCCTGCTTATCCATTTTAATCACCCAAAGAGGTTCTTTATGCCGATGAGAATAAGGATGGCGCCACCAAGAAATTCAGCATACACGCCCAGGTAGTGCCCAAAGCGTTTAGCCACAGCAACCGTAATCAGGGTCAACACAGCGGTGGTCACCAGAAACGTGATGGCTGCCGAAACGATAGGAGTACCCGTCAGAGAAAAACTGACCCCCACCATCAGAGCATCAATACTGGTGGCCAGCGCCTGCATGACGATGGTGGACAGGGAAAGCCGCGTTGCCTCAACCTCATCAGCAGCTTCTCCCCTGCGTTTCTTAAAAGCCGACCACAGCATGCGTCCGCCAATCCAGGCCAGAATAACAAACGACAGCGGCCCAGCAAAGCGCTCAAAGTAGACCGCGAAAAAAGACGCAGCCGCGTATCCCAAAACCGGCATCAGACCCTGAAAAAGGCCAAAGGCTAAAGGTAGCTGCCAATAGCAACGCCGATAGTCGTTCGGATAGTGCAAGATATCAGAAAACGACACCGCGACCGCATCCATCGACAACCCGAAAGCTATGCCAAAGACAAGGATAAAATTGTTCACCGTGTGCGTCCCCGAATCCTCACTTCAGACGCCGGGAGCCGGGTGAATACAGTTCCACGCCGTCTGCGCAGAGGTGACAGTCAGCGAAATCCCAGGAAGCCACTTCCAACGACAACAGCGGATAAAAGGGTCGGCTGAAAGCCTTGGGGCCGCCCCGATTTATGAGCGCGGTGACTCCCACAACTTCCGCGTCCGCTGCTTCGACTAACTGTACGACTTCGTTGACGCTGCCGCCAGTCGTGACCACGTCCTCAACCACCAGCACGCGCGCACCGCGCGAAACTTCAAAGGCACGCCGAAAGACCATCACGCCGTTTTGACGCTCGCTGAACAGAAAGGGTACATCCAGCGCCAGCGCAACCGCAAAGCCAATGATGATACCGCCCACGGCTGGCGCCGCGACCACATCGGGATTCAGGCCTTCCGGCAGGCGTGCAACCATCTCACGCGCCAAATCCAGAGTCAAGGTCGGGTGTTCCAACACGCGAGCGCACTGAATATAGGTGTCACTGTGTCGTCCACTGGTCAGTTGAAAATGACCGCTACGAATCGCGTCGCTCGCCTGTAGCTTTTCGTAAATCTCCTGATTGTTCACTCGCTCTCTCCATCTCTCTCTATCTCTGCCAGTATCGCTTCAAAGGCGTCCACCGGGCTGGCAGCCCCGGTGATGGGACGACCAATAACCACCTGACTGGCGCCGGCAGCCAAGGCCTTTGCCGGAGTAGACACCCGACTTTGGTCTGCCCGCGCGCTACCCAGTGGGCGCACTCCCGGCGTGATAATGGCTGCCCCCGCACCCAATGTAGAGCGCGCCGGACCTGCTTCCAAAGGCGAGCAGACGATACCGTCCACACAGGCGTCTGTCGCCAGTCGCGTCAACAGCATGACTTGCGACTGTGCGTCGCGTCCAACCCCCACGGTTGCCAAAGCCGCGTCGGACAGCGACGTCAACACCGTCACCGCAATGACCTTCGGCGAAGACAAACTCGCCGCGTCAGCCGCGCTATGCGCCCCCCGAACAGCCGCCGCCATCATCTCGCGCCCGCCGAAAGCATGCACGGTAAACATCTCGACCCCCAGCGTAGACAGCGAGGCTGCGGCGCCCTCAACCTGATACGGAATGTCGTGCAGCTTCAAATCCAGAAAGACGTGGTAGCCCCAGTCCTTCAGCGTGCGTACCAGCTCTGGTCCCTGACGGTAATAATTGGTCATGCCCACTTTGACCCAACTCACCGTCCCGGCCAACAGCTGCGCCCATGCCAACACCTCATCGGCGTCGCCGTCCAGCGCAACGATTATCTTGTCTCTACCCGCTGTCATCGTCACCCCTTAGCATAACCACTGGTCTCACGCACTTCACGTACTGCTCCAACCAATTCATTAACATCGCGCACGTCTTGCGCACGGCAGTAGTCCTCAATCCATGCCAAGGCCTCCACAAACACACGGGGATTGGCGAAATTGGCCGTTCCGAACGCCACAGCGCTCGCTCCTGCCAACAAAAACTCTACAACATCTTCGCCGCATGAAACGCCCCCCATGCCAATAACCGGCACGTCCACCGCGCGCGCCACCTCCCACACCATGCGCAAGGCCACCGGTTTGACCGCCGGACCCGACAGGCCAGCCACCCGGCGTTCAAACACAAAGCGCCGCGTAGAGACGTCAATCGCCAATCCCAACAAGGTGTTAATCAGCGACAGTCCGTCGGCGCCAGCTGCCTCCACCGCGCGCGCCAGCTCCGTAATGTCAGTCACGTTTGGGCTGAGCTTCACCAGCAAAGGGCGTTTCGTTGCCGCACGCGCCGCCGCGGTCATCGCCGCCGCAGCTTCCGCGCTCGTGCCAAATGCCATGCCTCCCGCGTCCAGATTGGGACACGAAATGTTCAACTCATACGCTGACACCCCCGCCTCGTCCTCCAGCCGCTCGATGACGTCCACATACTCGCGCGCGCTGTGGCCGACCACATTCACCACTACCGGCAGTCCCGGCGCATGCTCTGCCAACCAGGGCAAACTGTCCGCGCAAAAAACCTCAACCCCCGGATTCTGCAAACCGATGGAGTTCAGCAACCCTGACGCGGTCTCGTACATGCGCTTGCCGGGATTCCCGGTCCAAGGCTTGGCGGAAACCCCTTTCGTAGTGAGTGCGCCCAGACCAGCAATAGCAACAAAGTCGGCGTATTCGCGACCGGCAGCAAAGGTACCAGAGGCCACGGTGAGCGGATTTTGCATCCGCAGATTTCCAACAGTAACTGCCATATTCACACTACTATCGCACCCGACTGGCTCGCGCCTCATCCCACATCACCTCCTTTGCGGCAAAAACCGGACCATCCGCACACACCCGCTGCAAGCCCTTTGTTGTCGGCGCCACACAGCTCAGACACGCCCCAACCCCACAGGCCATCAAACGCTCCATACTGACCCAGGACGCAAGGCCCTCCTCGTTACAACGACGGGCACAAGCGGCCATCATTGGTTCTGGGCCGCAGATATAGGCACAATCATACGAAGGGTCACGTTGCAGCACGAGGTCCAGTGGCCCGGTAATCATACCGGCAACACCCACCGAACCGTCATCTGTTGCCACCATCAGGCCATCGCTAGGCAACAGACGCTGAAACCATTCATATTCGCACAACCAGTCCCGCCCACGCGCCGCTAAAATCAGCTTCACCCGAACATCTCTCGCCAGCAACTCTTCTGCCAGCATTGCCAAGGGCGCTGCCCCTATGCCACCAGCCAGCAGCAGAACCCTCTGACCCGCTGCCTCGCTCTCGTCAGGAATCGGCCAGCAATTGCCCAGCGGTCCCATGACCGACAATTCCGTCCCCATCGACATGTCCCGCAGACGGCGGGTTCCCTCCCCCACTACTTGATAGAGGATTTCCAGCTCGCAACCTTTCGCTTGAAACACCGAAAAGGGACGACGCAGGACCAAATCGCTCTGACCCAAACCCAGCTCTATAAATTGGCCGGGTTTCAGTTTCAGTTCTCCTTCCGCCGCGCCAAGGCAAACCTTCAACGAATAGTATCCGCCACGAGATTCGTTAGCAACAATACGCGCAGGAATAATAACTTTGCTCATGCTGCCTAAACAACCGCTCACGTTATCTGAACAACCACTCACGCGTCACCCTTACCCTCACCCGTCTGCCGCGCACCAACAACCGGCACCGCCACCTGCTGCTGCCCAGTACCAAAGTCTTGCAAGGCGCAGATATCCAGCTCGCCGCGCCGTACTGCCTCCAGCGCCTGCACCATCGCGGCTGCCGCGTTCATGTTGGTTACGTTCGCAATGCCATGGCGTACTGCGGCGCTCCGCAGACGGTAGCCATCGCGTCGCGCTTCCTGACCGTGCGGGGTGTTGATGACCAACGCCACCTCGCCATTCGTCAGCAGGTCCACAATGTTAGGTCGCCCTTCGCTGCGCTTCAACACCCGGCGCACGGGCAGACCGGCAGCTGCCAACACGCCTGCCGTACCCGCGGTGGACAGCAAAGCAAACCCCATCTTGTGCAAGTCGCTCGCAATCGACACTATCGCGCGTTTATCCTGGTCGCGCACCGAGATGAATACCGCGCCCACATCGGGAGACGGCAAGGAATAATCAATCGCCAGCTGAGTTTTCGCGTAGGCCTGCGGGAAATCCGGCGCAGAGCCCATGACCTCTCCGGTTGACTTCATTTCCGGCCCCAACAGCGTGTCTGCTCCCGGGAACCGACCAAAGGGCATGACTGCCTCCTTCACACAAAAACGTACTGGGGCGCTGCCCGAATCACTGCCCCCGCCGCTGCCCGAATCACTGCCCTCGCCGCTCTCCCGACCACCGGCCTCCAAATCTTCTTCTCGCTCTTCCTCCCACTCCTGCTCTTCCTCCCGCTCTCGCTCCCACTCCTGCGCACGATCTTCTTCCCTCGCACTCAACAGGTCAGACCGCCTCTGTGACGGGACTATCTCACGCAAAGGCACCCCCGCCATCACGCGCGCCGCCATCTTTGCCAGACTGACGCCGGTCGCTTTCGACACAAACGGCACCGTCCGCGAAGCGCGCGGGTTCACCTCCAGCACATACAGCTCACCGTCCTTCACTGCAAACTGTATATTCATCAAACCACGCACTTCCAGACGCAAAGCCAGCGCCCTCGTTGCCTTGCGAATCAGCACAATAATACGAGGCGACAAGGTAAAGGCAGGAATACAGCAGGCAGAGTCTCCCGAATGAATCCCCGCCTCTTCAATATGTTCCATAATGCCGCCGATATAGACGTCGTCCCCGTCACAAACTGCGTCACAGTCCACCTCGACAGCGTCCTCCAAAAACCTGTCCAGCAACACGGGATGCTCCCCGCTAATCAGCGCCGCCTGCTGCATATACCGGTCCAAATAGGCCTCGTCATAGGCAATGACCATGCCCCGTCCGCCCAGCACATACGATGGACGCACCAGCAGCGGATAGCCAATGCGAGCCGCTACCGCGTGTGCCTCCGCAAGCGAAAAAGCCGTACCTGCTGCCGGATAGCGCAACCCCAGCTCGTCTAACACCCGCGAAAATCGTTCACGATCCTCGGCCAGGTCAATCGCGTCGGGCAGCGTTCCTAAAATCGGCACGCCCTGGGCTTGCAGTGCGCTCGCCAACTTCAACGGCGTCTGTCCGCCAAAGGTCACCACCACCCCTACCGGCGCCTCGCGCGCGACGACATCCATCACGTCCTCAAAGGTCAGCGGCTCGAAATACAGCCGGTCCGAAGTATCATAATCGGTTGACACCGTCTCTGGATTGCAGTTCACCATGACGGTCTCGAAGCCCTCATCGTGCAGCGCCTGGGCCGCATGCACACAGCAATAATCAAACTCTATTCCCTGCCCAATCCGGTTCGGCCCCGCCCCCAAAATCAAAACTCGTGGCTTCTTCGCCTCCCGCACCTCATCCTCAGCATCATAGGTTTTGTAATAATAGTTCGTCGTTGCTTCAAATTCAGCCGCACAGGTATCCACAGCCTTAAATTGAGCGAGTACGTCCATCTCTGCCCGTCGTGCGCGCACCGCAAGCTCATTGCTTCCCGTCAGCCATGCCAGCTGAACATCGGAAAGCCCTCTCTGCTTGG
>JAIRWZ010000122.1 GCA_031268615.1 Actinomycetes bacterium
GGCTCTAACGGTTTCTTTAGCTATAGCAGTCTCGCGGGGATGCTCCCGTTCCAGACGAGCCAAAACCTCATCCAGCGACACATCATCGGTCGAAAACGCCTGCGCGCGATAATAATCCTCCGCCGCCGTCTGCCAATCTTCCAACTTCTCAGCCAGTTGCCCGGCTTGTTCGTACAGTCCCGCAGAAGCCGGCTGAATCGCCGCCGCAGAAGTGAGTACGTCCAAACCTGACCGTTCCTGCCCCGTAACAGCCAGGGCCTGTCCCCAACCTGCCAACACACTACGGCGCAGCTCGGTTTCAGTTTCGGGAATGACATCCGCGGCAGCGGCAAAGGCAGCGACAGACTCAGTATCCTCACCGCGTGCCTGCAATGCAAACGCACGCGCGGCCACCGCTCGACCATTTTTCGGGTTAGCGTCAGCCAAACGATTCGCCAGCTTTTGTGCCGACGCGTACTGTCCCAAAGCGATACTGGCGTTGACTATATCCGCGCGAGCGTTGACCACATCAGTGTCCGTATCCACGCTGCGTCCATTGCCACGTGCCGCTGCCACCGCCTTATCTTCCGCTTCAACCGCAAGCACATACGCCAATTGGACCGCATTGGAAGGTCTCGGACGCAATGCGCCCGCAGCGTTCAGAATAACAAAAACGATAGCCGCCACCAAAAGCACTACGATGAAAGCGCCCGCGGCAAGCGCTGCTTTGCGCTGTTTGGGTGTCACGATATCGTTTAACAACGCCAGCCACGTGGCAAGGGTCTCTGACAGGCGCTGCAGCAAAACAGACTTCATATTCGTATCATAGCACAGCATAACAGCGAAAGGGGTTGCCTGAACGGCAACCCCTTTTCCTATCTCCGCGCTCTATATGCGAAGGAGACACTAAGTTCAACATCTCTGGCATTCGCTAGTTTTTTACCTCCACAGATAAATGAAAGTCATTGCTTCACGACGCCCAAGAGCCGGAGTAGACACCGTGCCCGGGAATCCTGAATCCTCACCCGAATACGGGTTAGCTCCATCAAGGTCAACCGTATCTGCCACACCCGGGAAGGCATAGTTATGACCGTAGCCCGTCGCGCCAATTCTCAGAGCCCAGTTATCAACTGAACCAGTCTTACCCGTCGCATCCATAGCCAGTTTAACCGAACCGGGGTCAATCGGCACATGACATTTAATACAGACACCGTCACGAATCTGGCCAGGCACCGTACCGCCCACCGCGTTTTCAATCACGGTAACGTTTGGGTCAACCATAGTGTTAGCATTACCCAGAGCAGTTGGCGCAACAATGGTTGCCCGATTCATCTGATACATCCAAAGATTGCCGCCGCCTATCACGCGGGAAGTACGAGTCGTAGTCGCAGGAGCACCCCCGGCAGTACCGCCAGTCCACTCGTAGATTTCAATATTGCGGTTGCCATGCGGGAAGGCCGTCGAGTTCGTCGCGCGACCGATCATATCATGGCACTGGTCGCAACCATGAACATCAGCCTCATTGCCGCTGGGTACGTATCCATTCAAACCAGCGCCAGTAAGGGGCAAGCCGTAACCATAGCCACCGGCACGTGACCCCGCGTGGCAAGGGCCACACGTTGCACCTGTTCCGGATCCGGAAGCAAGGGCAGCCGGCGCCGTACTGTGCCCCGTCATGTTAACCTTTGCAGAACTGGTAGAAGTCGCATTACGCGAATACGTAGCGCCCCACACCACATTGCCAAAGACTGACTGCGTGTGGCATTCTTCGCGCGAGCATACCCAACCTGTCAGCAAGGAACGCTGTCCAGCCCACTCGCCATTAGCGCCATACGAAGAAAAGGTGTTCGGCGAGCCACCAATGACCGTGTTAACATCCGTACCGTTAACGAACCAGTCTTGTACATCATCGCCCGTAGTGCCATCGCTGATGAGGGCATTGCCCCCTTCAGAGACGCGCAGCATCTGAAGGTCTATCTCGTCCTCAAACAGCTCATCGCTGGCAGCGCCCAACAGATAGGCGTTAAAGCCCCAATACTTCGAGCTGCCGCCCCCGTGAATACCGCCGCCATGGCAGGCGGAACAGGAACCGTGGTGAGCATGCGGTCCTTCTTCCAGACCAGGCTCTGCCCACTCCACCAGTAAATTCGCCGACCCGGTGCCCCATGTTGTGTGACACTGGGTACAGGATCCGGATGTCGCCAAATACTGATTGTTGATTTGACCCACGGCTGTCGCGTTATTGTTCGCGCGGTGGGTTGAGTGACAGACAACGCATTTCGTTGTGGCCGTCATGTAGCCGCCATGAGGACCCACTTTAGCAGCGACCGGAACGCCACTGACGTCCATCTGGTCAACAGCGCCACCCCAGGATAAATAGCCGATGCCCTTTTGTCCCCCGTAGGTGATGGCATCGTTTTCATATCCGGCATACTTTGCTCCCGCCAAAGATGCTCCGGCTCCCACCAGTAGCAGCGCTACGAGCACTACACTAAGATAGAGCCCCCCCCCCCCCGGGGAAAATTCGTCTCCTTGTCCCGGTGGCGACAGCACTTCCAGTCGCAAATAGTCTCCACATTAGTGCTCCAATCTCCTCGTACGTTATAAACGCTATTTCAGTATAACTACATTGTCCTGTTCTGTCAAACAATGATGTGATAAAGTTTCCGGTAAATTTCAATGGGAAATTCAGAGAATTTCAGAGAATTTTGCAGGCGAAAAGCCCTTCAGACATCCGACAATTTCCCTACCAACCAAGCCAATCCACCTGCAATTACGTTGCACGCCGCCCCCACCAGCGCACTACGGAAAATGCCCAGCGCAGGCTCCAGCCACAAACCGCACAGCAAGGCGCCCGTTGCCGACCCAAACGAGCTGATAGCAGACACAACGCCCGCAGCCATCGCGCCGCGTACAAAGCGTGCCCCCTGCGCCGTGACCAACGGAAAGGTCATGCCAAACAAAGTCGCCGGTATCAGCATCACTACCAACGAAAACAACACACGCATCACCGTAGCAGCGACTCCAGTCAACCCAAAACTCATCGCCAGAAACACATAGGCGTGTCCGGCTGCTTCCAGCGCAGGAATTGCCGCAACACCCAGAACCGCAGCGCCCAGCTCGACCCACAGCAAAACCCGCGACGGCGTGTTCAGGTCATCAGCGCGCCGCCCCATCCAGGTCGAACCCAAGGCCAACCCACCTAAAAAGGCAGACAACATCACCGAAGTGGCAATGGCGGTTGAACCCAACGATAGCCCCAGTTGCCGCACCCACAGCACCTCATACAGCAGCGAGGCAACGCCAGCAGCAAATACGCAGGCCAACAGCAGCGCAAAGGGGGCAGGTCTGGACCCCCGGTCAAGGCCAGGGGCAGGCTCAGTACTCACTTCTGATTCCCTTTTATCCCCGGCAGTCACTGGGTCAGCACGCTCCCGCCGCTGCCCCAACTGGGCAGAAAGGCACGATTCAGATAGTTCCAAAACACGCGATATTCCAGCGTAGAGTGGTCGTCCACATTCAGCGGGACGTCCGCAGCAGCAGCCGCCGCGCGCAGGTCGTCAACCGCATCCAGTGGCGTAATGCTGGCCGTCGTAATCTGCGAATTGTCAAAGACATCCGTCGCAATCAGCTCATCCAGACGTTCTTTGACCGCAGACTGCACGAAACCCTGGTCGCTCGTATGACCCACCAACAGCAATTCGGCGCTGGTTGCATTTCCAAAATTAATCGACCAGACATCAACGCGGGGAAAGACCGTCGCCATCGTTTTGTACATCATGGTGACGTCGGGGCCTTCCAACAGATAGTTCGGCAACCACTGGCAGTAGACGCCGCCCGGTTTCAGGCGACTGGCAGCCGCCGTCATGAATTCGCGGGTGAACAGCGCCGCCACTCCGCTGGACCAGGGCCAGGACGGCTCGCTGGAAATACAGTCAAAGCGTTCCGTACTGGTCAACAACCAGGCACGCGCATCATCGACAATGACCTGCCAGGACGCGGGGTCAGCCGCGCCTCTGTCGTCCAGAAAATAGTCGGAAGCAGGCAGGACGTCGGGGTTGATTTCAACGGTCACGACCCGCCCGAAGCCCAGGCGTCGATAGGTCTGCGACGTATAGCCAGTACCCAGACCAACGACCATCGCGCTGGCCGCGGCAGGCGAGGTCTGTACACTTTCTGCCGGCACAGCGGCAATCATGGTCGTGGTCACGCGGTCATAGTCGTTGTCTGTGCCCTCGTCCAGCGCGCCGTTGGACAGCGTGCGGCTGCCGTCAGGATTTTGCGTAACCTGCACACGGGAATAGATACCTTCGCGGTCAAAGAGCGTCCGGCGCTGGCCTGCCTTTTCATCAAAGGCCTGCGAACTGTGGTAATAGAAAGCCTGCCCCAAACCTAAGGGAGACCCGGTTCGCGCCGGAATCAGAGCAATAGCAGTGAGTGCGCCCAGAGCTGCCAGAACCTGCGGACTTTTGACGAAGGCGGTACATGATAGTTCCTGCCCAGAGACCGCGCGCAACAACCAGGCCGCCAGCACGGACAGAACTGCCGCGATAACCAACGAGCCTTTGACGCCGACCGTCGGCAAAAAGGCAAAGGTCGCCAACAGTGAACCAATGATTGCTCCCGCGGTGTTGACGGCGTACAGCTTGCCCGCCAGCGACCCTACGCGATTGTCGCGGCAGACCGCCCGCATGATGAGCGGGTAGGTCGTGCCCATAGCAAAGGTGGGCAACAGCATGACCGAAAAACAGATACCAAACTGCAGAGTCAAAAAGTGAGCCGCAGTTCCCGTCCCAACCCGCCGCATCCAATCAAAGTAGGCAGGAGGCAGGAAACGAATACCCGCAAAAGCCACTACGGATAGGGCCGCTACCGCCAGCTCTGCCCAGGAAGCCCCTACCAGCGGACGGCGTAATTTTGCCGCCAAAAACAGCCCGGCCAATCCTCCCAGCCCCAACCCGGCCATATACGCGCCCAGCATCGTACCGGAAGCATAGGCCGTTGCACCCAGCATGGCTGATAGCTCGCGCATCCAGCCCAGCTCGTAGACCAGAGCGGCCAGACCAGACAGTGAGTAGGCTATGAGCAAGAGGCGGGAGCGCATGAAGTGGTTATGGTTGCGTCAGGAAGTCACCGCGCGATGAACAAAATGAGCGCGCAGGGACATTACTCCTCAAGACTTTTCCGCCGACGGGTGACGATGACAATGGCGATGACCGCCGCAATGATTACTATGACCGGCAAATCAACAAACAGAAAGCCTTCGCGTGTCGTGAACCAGTAGTACCAGGTATTCTGGTTGACCTCCTGCTCTTCTTCCGCTAACTGCGCATCACGGTTTTCTGCTTTGCCAAAGGCCACGGTAGCGCTGATGACCTCGCCCTTTTTTATGTCGGTAAAAGTCTTGCCGTACACCTCTTTGCCCAGCGAGTCGTTGCCCAACAAGGTCACGTCATCGTCGCCAGCGCCCACCGTACCGGTTTCCGGCACGGAAAAACCGATGGCGGCGCTGGTCAGGTCAGACGGGGATTTCAGCATGATAGCGCCAATCGGCGTGCCATTGCCCATCTGCGTGCGGTCGAATAAGGAAGCGCCGGTGTCAAAAATCGCAATGAACGAAGCGGATTTTTTCAGCGTCACGGTGTAGTTCGTAAAGTTCATCTCACCAGATTCTTGCGTAAATTCTGCCGTGCCCAGCATTTCTCCCGTCGAGGGGTTAACTTCGGCGATTTCACGCAGGACAAAGTTCGCGGGGAAATCGAATTCGGTCAGCGTTGGCAGGCTTGTGCCTGTCGGAACGGCGCCCGACAAGGTAATTGAGGATGCTTGTTGGTCGGAAGTTTCCGCGACCAGAACCTGCAGTTCGGTAATTGGGGTCAGGGTGGGGGCAGCAGCGGCCAGCGACACCGTAACGAAAGGCAGCAGGCTCATGACAGGTATCAGCAACAAAGCGAGAGCGCTACGTACACATCCGGTTTTCATCACAGCTAAGTCTCCTTCAACGTTATGGGGAAAACACCGGGGTATAGTGTACTACATTCCCTGCTATGGGGGTTATCTACAAAAGGAGGGGTTCCGCAGAACCCCTCCTTTTTTTGTTGCTCGATGTCTGAAGCCTGTGAGCTTCAGACAAGGTAGAGCTTAACGCCAGGTGTAGAGCAGGTTGTTACCATAGTGGGTTGACGCACCGGATCCAATAGTTGAATTGCCACTAATGCCAACATTACCTGAATACGGATTGATGTTGGCCCAGGCAGCCGAGACGGCCTCAACCTGTGCCGTAGTCCAGGCAGGACTGTGATGTCCACCGCTAATCTTCAGCGTGTAGTCAGCTACCACTGCCGTTGAAGAATCGGCGAGGGAAGGCTTCACCGCGTCAAAGGCCAGTTGCGTTGACAATGGGTCAATGTTGACGTGGCACTTCAAGCAGACGCCGTCACGGATATTACCCGGTGTTGCCGTACCAACCGCACCCGTCACCAATTTGACGTTCGGGTCAACTAGCTTGGTGCGGCTACCGGCGGCATTCGTCGTCGTGAGGGATGCCTGATTGAAGGCATACATCCAGATGTTGCCGGCAGGAGCCGTTATCGCCGTACGAGTACCTACAGCGCCACCAGCAGTTCCACCTGTCCACTCATAGACGGTAATGGCACGGTCTGCATGCGGGAAAGCCGTGGAGTTCGTGGCCTTACCAATCAGGTCGTGGCACTGGTCGCAACCGGAACCAGTTGGGTTGGTACTCTCGGGCGTATAGCCATCAGAGCCAGTGCCAGCAGGTGTGTCGCCCAACGCATAACCACCGGCATAAGAGCCAACGTGACAAGGTCCGCAAGCGCCGGTATGATTGGCGTTAAAGCCCGTCGGAACCGAACTGTGGCCAGTCATCAGGGATTGGACAGCTACGGTGCCGGTTGCGGCACGTGAGTAGGTCTGACCCCAGACGATGTTGCCAAAGACGGAGTTGACGTGGCATTCTTCCTGACCGCAGACCCAGCCGGTAACCAGAGATTTCTGGGCGGCATAAAAGCCACGCTGTGCTGCAGCAAAGGTAGAGGGCAAGCCACCGATGGTGCTAGCAGAAGTCGTACCATTCACGAACCAGTTCAGATAAGCTGCGTTGCCACTTGAGTCGGTGCCGGTAGCACTAACCAAAGCATTGCCACCGTTGGCAGTACGATCCTGCAGTGGCAGTTCGGCATCAGCCAGCTCATCAGAGCTTGCGCCAAAGAGGAAGTTGTTAAACGCGTGATACTTCGAGCTGCCTCCACCGTGAATGCCACCGCGATGGCAGTTCGAACACGCAGGGCCATAACCGTGGTCTCCACCGTGAGGACCGGTACCGGTCTCTGCCCACTCTACCAACAAGTTGGCAGGAGTAGCGCCCCAAGTTGTGTGGCACTGCACACAAGCAGCATCGCCGGCGGTCAGGAACTTGTTATCCACTGTTCCGACAGCCGCTCCGCCTGCCGCGCGGTGAGTCGAGTGACAAACAACGCACTTCGTCGTGGTTGTCGCATAGCCACCGTGGGGGCTTTGCTGCGCTGACGTAGGAACGCCAGCAGCCGTCATTTGGGCTTTTGCGCCCTTCCAGGACAGATAACCGACTATTTTGGCGCCACTAAAGGTAATGGCGTCATTTTCATAACCGGCATATTTCGCACCCGCGATCGCCGTCATAGCAAAAATCAAGACGAGCGCAAGCGCCAGAATAGCAAAAGATTTCTTCATGTGTATGTCTCCTTTGAAAAAAGCTGTTTTATTAGTTGTGTTCTCTTTCATATGTACACCTCCTTTCCCGAGATGAATTCCAGCGCTTTCGCGCCGGACAACCCTTGTGAGTACGTCAACTTTGATAAGGTTGACGTATTTCAATTGCCTAACAGTTGGTCCATGGTTTGAGCGCTGATTTCATCACGCTCTACTATGCTGTGGGTATACAGATTGAGCGTAAGGGCGGCATCGGTATGTCCTAATCTGGCTTGGATAGTTTTGTAATCAACCCCTGCCGCTAAGAGCAGAGTGGCATGAGTGTGACGTAACCCATGCATGCTGATATGGGAAAAATCCCATTTACTAAAAAAACTACGGAGCCAGGTATCAAAATTTGCATAGTCGCGAAATGTGCCATTACGGTCCGTAATGACGGGGGTATTGTCATCATGCCGCAATCCTTTTTTCTCAAAGAACGCTTGCTGACTCTGTTGCCAACGCTCTAATTGATGGCATGCGGCAGCTCCGATGGCTAACGCTCGTTTGCCACTTTTTGTCTTTGGTGGCAGAACAGTTTTTTTCTTTCCGAGGGACTGCAGCACAAAAATTCGACAATTCTCGAAGTCAATATGTTTCCACTGTAGACCTAAAATTTCCCCTTTGCGCATTCCGGTGGCCAACGCAAGCTGCACCGCAACAATCCGGCTGTCCATGTTGGGATGTTCCCGTAAAATGTGGTGAAGTCTGCGAACTTCTTCCAAGTCGAGACAATTTCTGGATTGAGTATCAGGCCTTGGTGACTGAACCTGATTGCAGGGGTTGGCAAGTAAAAGATTGTCGCTGACAGCCTGTTGCAAAATATGATGAAGCTTGGTATGCAGCATGTTGAGAAAGGTTTTTGAATAGTTCGGCTTGTCCAGCTGTAAATCCTTAAATGCACTGCGTACTTTCCGGGGGTCCAGACAGTCAAATGTCGTATTCCCAAAATATCGCTTCAAGACGCTAATCAAAGAAGCGTCCTTTTGGAGGGTCGCCTCAGAGACCGTGGCACAGATTGTCCGTTGATGATGGAAAGCATCGGCGTACTCTGCAAAAGTCATAGTGCTTACCAAGGGTGAAACTTGCTTAAAAAAGCCATTGTGAAGGTCTTTCACCAGTCGTAAAATTTCCTCAAGCTCTGTCTGGGGCATACCTAATTCCTTTCGCTCGGATTGGATTATCCCGGATACTTTGGCCCTCGTACCGCAGACAAATAAAGTACAAAGCCCTCTTCCAAAAGAAAGCGAAACCTGCTATACTAAATCGGTGTTTAGTTTTGTAAATACGTCAACCTTATCAAGGTTGACGTACTCACAAGGGTTGTCCGGCGCGAAAGCGCTGGAATTCATCTCGGGAAAGGAGGTGTACATATGAAAGAGAACACAACTAATAAAACAGCT
>JAIRWZ010000039.1 GCA_031268615.1 Actinomycetes bacterium
GAATAGACCGAATCAGGTCTGCCCACGCGCGCCCAATTAGTTTTTGAGTCATCGGCCTCCAAAGCCTTTTCATAAAGCTCATAGGTATTTTTTTGTGCAGTCTCAAAATGAGCGATTGCCTCGTCAAAGCGCTGCTCATGACGGGCAAATACTCCGTTGAGATAGCTGGTAAAATCTGCGTGAGAGCCATCGACCGCTTCAGATTTGAGTTGTTCCTGGAAAAGGTCAAACTGACTTTTCGCCTCTAGGACGCGATTGTTGTCAAGCAGGGCAATGATATAGTCGCTGATTGCCTCAGGTTCGAGAGATCCATACGCCTGATTTTTGCGACTTTCTGCACTAAGCGCCCGCCACTGTCGCGCGTTGCGCGGCGTGCGATCAAGCGTCAGCGAACCATTAAGCAGAAGAATTGCGAGAGTAAGCAGTCCACCAATAACAATGGTAGCGGCTATAAGCGCCAGATTGCGTACAACGGAATCAGCCCAGAATGGGGGGGGACGAAATTTTAGCCGAGGTGCGGGAAGTCAGTACAACGGTGGAGACGTGCTTTGGCGCACGAGAAGCTGAACCCATACGTCTTGCCATAATAGTGAACTCCTCTTCTCAATTACCGCGCAGAAGTCACCGTGCAAGCAACACCATTCAACGGAAATTTCAACCGGAAATCTCAGGCAAAAATCTCCAAGGCGAGAAGCACACACGGTCACCGCTTCGGTGTCTCCAATGCTCGAAAACAGGTGACCAACATTGCAGAGCGATGGTACCAGAGCAGCCCCCTGATTGCAAGGAGCGGGACGTGACGCCTTGGGACGCGTCAAGGGCGTACCTCAGGGTGCCTCGTGACCTTAATCGCGCAACCTACAACCCCTATTCCTGCTCGGCCGCCCAGCGTTCATGCACCGCCGAGGTCGCCGCTCGTTTTCCTCCTGTCAGCAACTTCATCAGTTCTTCGTAGATGCCGAAAAACAAACACGCCAGAGTATTGCGCAACGTTGCGCGCCCCGGCCAGTTCAAATCCTTCGACTCATACAGCGTACTTTCGGCCATGGTCTGAGACTCGGCATCCAACGCGCTGAAGGCCTCTTCCCGTCCCCCGCCGGTGGTGGCGGCACGTCTCAACACCCCGTCCACCCGGTCCATCATCTCTTTGGCCACCGCAATACGTTTCCGCATGGCTTCAGCCGTACGCGCGTCAGCAATACCCACTTCTTCTTTTATGTCGTTAACAATCAAGGCCGATTCGTAAATGACCTCACCCAAATCATCGGTGGGCAGCGCCAGGCTCTCGTAGTTCATAATCTGTTTCCACGACGGCTCCCGCAGTAACTGCCGGTGTTCTTCCACCGTGCGTGCCCGCAACCGGTACCCATACTTTTCTGGATTATCGAAGGCAATCGAACCCACGTCCAAAAACGGCGTCATCGGCGCCACAAAAGCCAGCAGCCGTTTGTCATTCCCGCAGCGTTCGTACAGACCGCGCAGGTAGCGCGCCGTATCTAACACGCTGTCAGCATCTTGGCCGGGAATGCCCGCCAGATAGAACAGATCATAGCGCGTTACTCCTTTCGCCAGAGCCAGCGCCACATTTTCCTCAATGTCAGCCGTCGTATAATGCCCCTTGCCAAAGCGCCGTCGCAGCTCGTCATCATGCGATTCGACACTAATTTCAAGGGACCAATCGTTCAAATGTTCCGCCATCAAATCCAGTATCTCCTCTGATGGCGGGGAAAACAGCTCAAAGCCAATGGACTGCTTCAGGCCCAGCCTTCCCAGCCGCACAATAAGCTCGCGCATATAGTCGTCCCCGGCCATCAAGGGGTCATTCAGCAAAAACACCGAGCCAGGAATGAACTTCGTCGCATGCTCCAAGTCGCGCACAATCAGTTCCGGGTCGCGGAAGGCAACCCGTCGCCGCCCGAAATACTTGCGATAGGTCGTCGCCGAACCTCCGCAGGTTACACAATTACGCGTACAGCCCCGGCAAACAATGCTTGCGGACATGGGCGCGCTCACCCATTGTTTGAACGGTACCGCGCCCAGCAGGTCCCGGTAGCGAATGACCGACTTCATGTTGTAGGAAAAGTCCAGGGCAGGCGCGTTAAAGTCTGCCGGTGAATACGACAGCTCATTGACAACCGTCGCCCCCGAACGGTCGCGCCAGGTCAGGTTCGGTATCGACTGGAACAGCTCATCACGCCGTACCCGCCCACCTGCCCAGCCTCCGCCCGACACCGCGTCCATCAGCTGGCGGAAAGGCTCTTCAGTCGAATCCCCCCGCAGCACAAAATCGATGCAGTCGTAACCCAGCAGTTCCTCGTGATAAATCGACGACGAATGTCCGCCGAATACAATCGGAATATCGGGGTGCAGCTCTTTGCACAGCCGCGCCACCTCGATGGCTCCCTGACTGTGCGGCATCCAATGCAAATCAATCCCGAACAGTTTTGGCTCCAGCCGCGCCACCGCCCGCCTTGGGTCAAAACTCTTGCGCTGCAACATCAAATAAGCCAGATTCACGGTGCGCACAAAATAGCCGTACCGCTCCAGATATTCGGCAATCGTGGACAGTCCCAGCGGATAAATGTCAAACACCGGCGTCGCCGGCACCAAATCAGCAATCGGTCCAAAAAGCGCCGGCCGTTCCCGAAAATCATAAACCGCAGGCGCATGCAGTAACACAACGTCGGTTTTCATGACTGCCTATCCTAACACACCACAGAAAAGCAAGAGCGCACAGAAGTAAGTATTGAGCCTGCCCCCGGTTTGACCGGGGGTCCAGACCAAAAAGGTTTACCAAACGGTCTGAATATCATATCCCGCAAAAACACTATCGTTCACGAGGCACCGGTCAGCCCCATTGCTTGTCCATCGCTGCCGCAGCCGTTTTGCCTGCTCCCATGGCTTCTATGACGGTGGCTGCACCGGTTACCGCATCCCCACCGGCGAAAATGCGGGCGTTTGAGGTGCGACTGTCCTTATCAGTCATCAGGTAACCGCGCTGGTTAGTCGCCACATCAGCGATTTCTTTCAGATAAGGGTTGGCGCGGGTGCCGATGGCAACCACTACGGTGTCTGCGGGCAGCAGCTCCTCGGACGCGCCGGGCACTGGCTCCGGACGGGGGCGTGCGTCAGAGTCAGGGGGGTTGGGCAAAACCAGACGCATGGGGCGCACGCACATGCCCATCACCTGGCCTTCATCCCCCTCAATACGCAGCGGGGACAGCAGCTCGCGAATACGTATGCCTTCTTCAACGGCGTGGGTTATTTCTTCAGCGCGAGCCGGCATGTCAGCCCGGGTGCGTCGATACGCCAGCGTCACTTCCGTGGCGCCCAGACGCAGGGCGGTACGCGCCGCGTCAACCGCTACGTTGCCACCGCCAACCACCAGCACCGTATTCCCGCGACGAATGGGGGTATCGGCACGGGGAAATTCCC
>JAIRWZ010000042.1 GCA_031268615.1 Actinomycetes bacterium
TGCTTTCCGGCGACCGGGTGGTTGTGGAGGCGCTCTGGCGTGCTTTTTATGGATATAACACTTTCAATACTATCCGTATAGCGTGTAGGTTTATCGGCTCAATTGTCGTTCAGCGGGGACCGGATGATATTCAGACGCTTGCCTCATGGAGCAGTACTCTCTATCAAGGACTTCGGAATGGATCCGGAGGGAATAACAACCTGGCCTACTATTATGACTTCAATCCGCCAGAGATTAACGTTCAGTCAATTACGACGCCTCCGACAATTATCTATGACACGACGACGAAGATAACGCCACCCTCTATTCTGGGTTCAGAGATTGTTCGCTACACAAATGAAAGCATTAATTCCGGGGAAAACACCGCCATTGTGGCTGGCGGCAATCTGGCCGCAACGGCGGCAGGTTACCTTATTGAGGGCATCAGTGGTCGCCAGGGAGTTACTAACACGGCATTTACCGCGACAACTACCGGGGGAGTTGGATGGGTTTCGCACGTAAGCGGACACACCCACACCAACCCACTTATACCCTGTTGGCATCAGCCCAATGACGGGACCCGCTACACCGGCATTGGTGTCAGTACTCATGAATATATAGCGACTGACAGCTGGCCTTATAAGATAGACGGAAGCGGGACTCAGGTAGCAAACGCCGCCGACCAGACAACAAACTTGACAGCGGCTTCTGTGTCGGGGGCGGTAACCACAGAAGCTGGCGCGGGGGTATTTACGCGTCGCATCGTCGTGAAGACAAAGGCAGCACCGCTCCTAAAGATTACTTATGACGAAGCAGGTCTAGTGCCCTACTATGTACTTAACTCTGACGGGACCTATCAGATTTTTGACAATGATGACATGAATCTGACGGTGAAAGGTGACGTTGCTTTAGGGTCAGCCGGCCTCCTGCCTAGTGGCACTGACGTGACTTTAGGCGCGCTACAAGCGCTTCGCTGGACCAATAAGCATCTCTATTTGTGGGTGTGGTCAGCCTACAAGGGACAGTACTCTAACGTGGCCTTCAATGAGCTCTCCCAAGCTTTAGGTACAGCTGTCGTTGATACCGTGGCTAACCCCTCGCTTAATCCGACAACGGTTGCGGTGAAAGTAAAAGTAAGCAGCGAGACCAAAAATGCCGGCAACAGCTATTTCGGCCGACTGTATGCCACCTCGCTGCTCACTGACTTGTTATCCGGGAGCGGGGCGGTAAACCTCTGGATTGACAAGACCGATCCGGTGCCAGCGGTAAGCACGACAGACGGTGGCCTCACTTTTAGTGATACCTCACACGATGATCAAAATGTGACAGGGAATTCAGGCATTCATCATACCCGGATGGTGATTGTGCCTGCCGGCAGCTCTCGGGCATCTGTTGAGGCCTTGCCCGATTCTGACTGGCTCTCGGTGGATGCTGCCACCATTCGCCTGACGGCCGAGGGCAGCTTTCGTCCCACTGGCGCCTGGGACGTGTGGGTGCGCACCTGGGATAATGCAAGCAATGTTTCCCTGGCAAAAGGAATAACTCTCAAACATAATCCACCTCGTGTAGTGCTTAGCCTAGATGCGATCAAAACGCTAAGCGGGGGTGGCAAAACCAACACCGATATCAGCGCCGGACAGTTCTCCTTTGAAGCAACGCTTACCTCTGGAGAGGCTACCCATGCTTCGGGACTACCGTCTGCTGCTGTTGTCTGCGGTACTGGTACAACCACAGGCGCTGCCGTTGACTTCGCTGATGTTGAACTGCTAGCTGCCGGAACCTATGTCTTTGCGGTAAGAGAGACCTCAGCGGGGGGTGCAGGATACACGACCGATCCTAATACGGTTTTTGTGACAGTGGTGGTGACTGACAACGGGGATGGTACCTTTTCTCACTCAATCACTCGAATAAAAGATGGTCAGACAGTTCCCACTATCAGCTTTGCCAATACCTATACGCTGCAGGAGATGACCTTTGAGTTTATAAAGACCACACCGGCAACTACCGTGTCTTTGCCTGGCGCACAGTTCAAGCTGTACCGACTGACCTGTACTGACGAGAGTCACAATCACAGCGCCGATCCAGTAACGCCAGCTCTGATTGCATCTGGCTGTTTTACGGCGGTCTTGGACGGTCTCTCCGATAAGATATGGACGAGCGCTTCAGACGGCAGCGTCAATTTGGGAACCCTTCTAGAAGGCGAGTATCGTCTGATCGAGATACAGGCGCCCAGTGGCTACCACACGCCAATCGGACAGTGGAGAATAGTGGTGACGCCAAATGCTTCGGGCACGCCCACTTTGAGCATTGTGGCACTTGGCGTGGTGTTGCCACCTGCCTTTGAGATAGATACGAGTGGGGGAACTCCTACCTATCGCCTGCCCAATCATCCCGCCAATGTCTTCCCGCTTGCCGGAAGCACCGCTTCAGCTCTCTTGTTTACTCTACTTGGCGGCGGACTGATTGTATTGGGTGTGGCATATGGCATTGTGTCCGCTACTCGCAAGAAGACCCTTGCGGCTCTTGGTTTTAGTCGTGCTGCTATAGCGCCAGCGCAAAGGGAGGGAAGCAAGGTTGGGGCAGGAACAGGGAAGTTCGCTAAGTTACTGCTTTTCTTGATGGCAGTGATGGCGCTACTCTCTTTTCTGCTTTTAGCCATCTCATGGCTTTCTCCCGCAAGCGCCGAGGCCGAAGTGATAGTAGATACCAACCGCCCGGGTTCGATCACACTATACGCCTACGACTACGAACAGGCAGCCACGCCGCTTCAGGGGGACGTGAGTCAAATCCCGCCCTCCGCCCGCCCGCTTGCAGGCGTTCAGTTTATGTTGGAGCGCACAGATATCAGTGGCTTTAGCGCGCGCTATGGACAGACGGACAGAGATGGCACTCTTCTCTTCTCTAAGCTAGCGGTTGGTTCTTGGAAGGTAACTAGAATAGAGAACAAACAGACAGGACTTTCCGAAGCGGTCTTTTTTGTTGACATCCCCACTACGCTACAGCGCGAAGATGAGACAAGTGAGCTAATCTATGACGTGCATGTACACGCAAAAGGTGGAGGAGAGGCGCCAGAGAGCCAGACGATGGATACATACGGGGGTGTGCGGGCGCTAAAGGTAGATGCGAAAAACCACAAGCAACTTCTTGCCGGCGCGGTCTTTCGGTTGGTGAAGCGGGAGACGAGTTCTTACACAAAAGATTTTCAGGCTAATGGGTATCTCTCCCTTTCTGGAAAGATAGTGTCAGCGACTTCAGACAAAAAGGGACGGGTCATATTTGAGAGCGTTCCGTATCAAAATACCACTACATCGACAGGATTTTCTGGAAGGTACTGGTTAGTTGAAATAAAGGCGCCTTCTGGGTATGAAAAAGCGGATGAGCCTCTGGCCATACAAGTAGATGATAATTCTTTCAAAGTTGATTTCTATAAATATACCATTCCCAATACGCGGATAGTGCCTGTTCAGTTTGGCAAACAAGGTGATACGACGAAGTTTCTTGTTATTGCAGAGATACTGATATTGGCGTTACTGGCAGTAGTGCTAGCGCTTAGGCGGCGGCGAGGACCAGCGCACCTGTCGGTAAACAGGTTGATTTGAGAGGTGGGGGCGAGGACATGGATGTGAAGTGAAGTATTAAGACAAGAGCAAGTAAGTAAAGAGATAAGAAGAGATAAGAAGAGATTTAAGCAAAAGGAGGATGACATGAAGACACGGATTGCAAGAACAATGGCGATTGTACTGGCGCTTGCGCTAGCGCTGGGAGCAGCGGCAACGCTTGCCAGTGCTGCTGACGACTCGGTAGTTGATCCCACAAGACGAGGTTCAATCACCTTTCACAAGTATCTGGTAGACACACGCGCTCAAAACAGTGAAGAGCAACAGGAGGGAGAGGCGCCACCGACACCGCCGTCTGGAGGGACGCCACTGGCTGGCATTGAGTTTGTAGTAACTCCGCTTACTGAAAATGTGGCAGGAACATTTACTTACAACAACGTCAACTACATCAAAGGAACACCTCTTGCAGTTATTCAGACCAATGCTTCAGGCATCTCGGTGTACAGCAATCTGCCAGTGGGCTCCTATCTTGTTCATGAAAACGCTGACGCTCGCGTGAGTAGCTCGGTTGCTGACTTTGTCGTTTCAATTCCAACCACCTACAAAAACAGCTCGACTGGGGAGAGCTACCTGGAATACGACATTGACGTCTACCCAAAAAATGAGAGTCTAAGCATTGACAAAGAGGTTGAAACTTCCCCGGGCAGCTCCAGCCCACAAGCGCCCGTTGCGGTGGGAGACATGGTGCACTGGATTATCACGTCAACTATCCCCGGCGACATTAACGAGACCGGAGTTGACTATTCAGTTATTGACACCATGACTACCGGTCTCGGCTACGCCGGATCGCTCACCGCTACAGCCACCGGTGTCGCAAAGACTGACCTGCTCTTAGCTGCCGGAACTGACTACACCCTGACAGCGCCTTCTGTAGGTTTTGATGGGGGAGTTTGGAAACTTACCTTGACCAGTGTAGGCAGAGCAAAGGTAGAAGGATACCAATTGCTAAGTGTGCGTTTTGCTACCACTATTTTGCCTACGGCAGCCTCTGGGCAATACATCAACAACCATGCGGGGCTAGAGTATACGAATGAGTTTGGCGAAGACATTACTCGTGATACCCCCGGTGACCCAGATACCCCAAACCCCGATGACCCCTATGTGTACTTCGGAGGCATACATATCCATAAGACTGATTCGCTCACTGATGCAGACCTGTCCGGCGCACAGTTCAGCCTGGTTTTGAAAACTTCCGCCAACTATCAAAATGACTATTCAACAAACGGCTATTTCACCTTTGTCAATGAGAGCAATGCTTCAGCAACAACGGTGACGACAAAGGCAGACGGCTCGGCTCTAATTAAAGGTCTGCCGGTGGGAAATACCGCATCGGGAGACACGACCGCCACCGCGCATCGCGAATACTGGCTGGTTGAAGTTAACGCACCGAGTGGCTACCGCTTGCTGGGAGCGCCAAAAATCGTTGATGTATATTTTGACACGGTAGACATTCCGCTTGACGTGCCCAACGTCGAGGGATTTGAGTTTCCCCTGGCTGGTGGCAAGGGTATACTCTACTTCATCGTTGCCGGTGTGGTTGTGCTTGGCCTTGCCGGTGTACTGATAGTGTCTAAGAAGAAGACGGTGCGGCAGGCGTAAAGCGGGCCGCACTCTATAAGGAGAGGATGCGGTAATCTCTTCGTGTGCGATGGGTGCGGATTCTGTGTCAGGTTAGGTATAGCGCAGAATTCGCATCCTTGATTCCTGATGGCATAAAGCAGACAGAGAACGGAACATAATGCTGCGGTATGGACCCCCGGTCAAGCCGGGGGCAGGCTCAGTACTCACTTGTGATTTTGCTCCACGGTTAGGGGAGTTGCGGTACAATAACCGACTACAGAAAAGTCACGAGGAGTATGAAACCGACATGTCGCATATAGTGATTGACGAGAACTATTGCAAGGGTTGCGCGCTCTGCGTCGAGGTCTGCCCGCGCCACTGCATGGAAATGGACGCGTCGCGTCTGACCGCGAAAGGCTACCACCCGGCGCGCCTGTGCGATGCTGACGCGTGTACGGCCTGCGCGATATGCTCGACGATGTGCCCCGACGTGGCCATCACGGTCATCAAGGATTGAGGCGCGCGCGATGACGGGAACGAATATCAGAACGAGTGCGGGGACGAGTACGAGGACGAAGAGAAGTGAGTGCGTCCATGACTGAAACGCTACGGCGGCCTGAAAAGGTGTTGATGAAAGGGAACGAGGCGCTGGCTGAAGCCGCGCTGCGCGCCGGTTGTCGCTGCTTTTTTGGCTACCCCATCACACCGCAGACCGAGGTCGCGGCTTACATGGCCAAACGTATGCCCAAAGTGGGCGGAGTGTATCTGCAGGCCGAGAGTGAAATTGCGGCCATCAACATGATATATGGCGCGTCTGCCGCTGGCGCGCGGGTGTTGACCTCGTCGTCGTCGCCCGGCATTTCCCTAAAGTCGGAGGGCATTTCCTATCTGGCGGGTGCGGATTTGCCAGCTGTCATTATCAACGTGCAGCGTGGCGGTCCGGGTCTGGGTGGTATTCAACCTTCGCAGGCTGACTATTGGCAGGCGACGCGCGCGATGGGGCACGGCGATTTTCAGGTGATTGTGTTTGCGCCGTCCACCGTGCAGGAGATGTGCGATTTGGTGCGCGATGCCTTTGAGGTGTCTGACAAGTATCGCGTTCCGACGATGATTTTGGCCGACGGTTTGCTGGGGCAAATGATGGAGCCAATCGTATTGCCAGAGGCTTTGGATGAGGACGACCTACCGGAAAAGCCTTGGGCCTTGACCGGAACGGGAGGTGTGCGTGCGCCCCATGTTGCGAATTCGCTGTGTCTGGTGGCCGAGGATTTGGAGCGTATCAATCGGGCACGGTTCGCGCGCTATGAAGATATCAAACGCGACGAGGCGCGG
This sequence comes from Actinomycetes bacterium, assembly GCA_031268615.1. Lineage (GTDB taxonomy): Bacteria > Actinomycetota > Coriobacteriia > WRKU01 > WQUG01 > JAIRWZ01. The sequence continues at coordinate 6,489 of JAIRWZ010000042.1, forward strand.
GCTGAACAGTACCGGTGCGACGACGCAGAACTAGTGGTCGTGGCCTTTGGCGCCTGTGCCCGTGTGGTGAAATCTGCCGTAGATGCGGCGCGCGAGGCCGGGATTGCGGCGGGATTGCTGCGACCGGTGACGCTGTGGCCCTGGCCGGGCGCGGCGATTGAGGGTTTGCTTGACGGCGGCGGTGTCGTTCGGCGGTTCCTGACGGTTGAAATGTCGATGGGACAGATGGTCGATGACGTGCGTCTGACAGTGAACGGTCGCCTTCCGGTGGACTTTTTCGGTCGTTCCGGGGGCATTGTCCCCACCCCCGCCGAGGTGTTGGAACAGATAGAGGAATTGGCCGTGACGGGAGGTGATGCCGCATGAACCCATCGACAACCTCTCGTGTCATCTTTCAGCGTCCGCGCGGTCTGACTGACGCGCCCTTCAGCTACTGCCCGGGCTGCACGCATGGGATTGTCCACCGGCTGGTGGCCGAATCGCTGGACGAGCTGGGTCTGACCGACACTACTATCGGCGTCGTGCCCGTAGGCTGTTCGGTGACCGCCTACAATTTCTTCAACTGCGACATGGCGCAGGCCGCCCATGGACGGGCGCCCGCAGTAGCCACCGGTATCAAACGCGTTCACCCTCACGCCACGGTGTTCTCGTATCAGGGCGACGGCGACCTGGCCGCCATCGGCACGGCGGAAACGGTGCATGCAGCCGCCCGCGGCGAGCGCATTACCGTCATTTTCATCAACAACGCGATTTACGGCATGACCGGAGGTCAGATGGCGCCCACCTCGCTGCCCGAACAAATCACGCAGACATCGCCCTATGGCCGTGACCCGCAAACAGCTGGCTATCCCCTGCGCGTGACCGAAATGCTCTCCACGCTGGACGGCGTTGCGCTGGCACAACGCGTCTCTGTTGACACGCCGCGCAACATTCGCGCCGCCAAACGCGCCATCAAACGAGCCTTCGAATACCAGCGCGACGACCGCGGCTACACCCTGACCGAAGTCCTGTCCACCTGCCCCACCAACTGGGGTTTGAACCCGACCGAAGCCATCGCCTGGCTGCAGGAAAACCTCGCGCCCTACTATCCGCCCGGCGTCTATCGCGACATTGTGGCCGACGGCTTCCAAAACGTCGCCGAAGCCGCCGCCGCCAAACGGGAAAGGCTGGGTGAGACGAAGTGAGTACCAAGCCTGCCCCCGGCTTTGACCGGGGGTCCACACCTGCTCTCTCATTCCTCTTCGCGGGCTTTGGCGGTCAGGGTATCTTGTTTGCGGGTAAAATCGTCGCCTACGCCGGTCTGTTGGAAGACCGTGAACTGTCCTGGCTGCCTTCGTACGGTCCGGAAATGCGCGGCGGCACGGCCAGCTGTTCGGTAACGCTGGCTGATACTCCCATCGGCTCTCCGCTGGTGACCGAACCCGACAGCCTGATTGCGATGAACCGGCCCAGTCTGGAAAAGTTTGAGGCGACGGTGAAACCCGGCGGTAGGCTGTTCTATGACAGCTCGCTCATCGACATCGCACCGACACGCACCGATATCGCTACCTACGCTGTTCCGGCGACCGGTCTCGCCACCGAGCAAGACCTGAAAGGGCTGGCCAACGTCATCATGTTGGGCAAGCTGTGGCACGAGACGCGGTTCTGTGCCGCCGACACGCTGGACGCCGCGCTGGAAAAGGCCATCCCGCCCCGCAAGGCGCAGCTGTTGGAACCAAACAAACGGGCATTGGCCTTAGGAAAAGGCTTATAGAGGGACCTACAGGAAATGGACGTACTCGCTTATGAAAAACGCTGATACGAGCAATGAGCAGCGCCTCCTGGGTCAGCGCATCCAGGGTCTGCGCGAAGCCTGCGATGTCAGCACGGCTGACATGGCTGCCGAGCTGGGTATCGACCTCGCCCGCTACGCCGCCTTTGAGGATACCGGCGCCGACGTCCCCATTTCTGTCGTGTTTCACCTCGCGCGCAGATTTGGCGTGGACTTTAACGAAATCCTGACCGGCGGCGAGGCCAAACTGGACTCCATCCAAATCGTGCGCAAGGGACAGGGTCGCACGGTGGACCGCTACCCCGGCTACCATTTTCAGGATCTCGCCTGGCGCTACGGCCACAAAATCATGCAACCGCTGTTGGTCACCCTCGACCCCAGCGACGAGCCGGCCGCCCTCGTGCAGCACGACGGCCAGGAATTCAATCTGGTGCTATCGGGTACGATGGCGCTGACCTTCGACGACCAGGAAATTATCCTGGAGGCAGGAGACTCCGTGTACTTCAGCCCCACGCATTCGCATGGGCAGAAGTGCGCGTCCAGCGTCCCCGCGGTTTTTCTGACCGTCATCATCGAATGACGGCGGCTACCACCGACCACCGCGACTGCTGACACTGAACACACCAAAGGGGACGACATGGATTACCTACTGAAAAAATTCTGCCCGCGCACCGATTTCGACAACTACGAGGACTTTGCCGCGAATTTCGCGATTGAAGTCCCGGCTGGCTTCAACTTTGCCTATGACGTTGTGGACGCGTGGGCGGCTCATGACCCGACGAAACGCGCACTGGTTTGGTGCGATGATAAGGGGAGGGAGTGCGTCCAGACCTTCGCCGATATCGCGCGACTAAGTGATGTGGTGGCTGCTGCTTTTGTTGCGCGGCTGGGCATTGCCAAGGGTGACGTTGTCCTGCTTATGCTACGTCAGCGCTGGGAGTATTGGACCATAGCGGTGGCGTGCATGAAAATCGGCGCGATTTTAGTGCCGGGCAGCGTGCAAATGACAGCCAAAGATATCGCGTATCGTGCCGATAGCGCGGGCTTTGCGACGGTGATTGCGCTGGACGATGAGTACGTGCGAGCGCAGGTTGAAGGAGCATTTCAGCTGACTGGCACCTTGCAGCAGCGGGTATTGGTAAGCGCCGATGAGCTGCCGGAGGATTTTACGAGGCCGTCAGCTGATAGTAGGGACACCTTCCGGCGCAACGCGCCGGTTGGTGTCCGCTCGTCTGGCAATGAAGGACGGACGCCAATCGACCTTTCAGGTCGAAAGGCGTCCCTACCAAACTCTGGCGAAGGTCACCCTGGCCTCCGAGCCGGGGTCTCTGGTGGGCAATGGCTGTCATTTATGGACGTACTCACTCCGTATCTGGACGCGACCTGGACGCGTCCGACGGGGCAGGCGGCGACCGTGTCGGATGATACCCTCATGCTGTACTTTACGTCGGGCACGACCGGTAATCCGAAAATGGTGCGGCATAACCATATTCATCCTCTGGGGCATATCGTGACGGCGCGCTATTGGCAGCAGGTGCAGGAGGATACGCTGCATTTGACGGTGACCGACAGCGGCTGGGCAAAGTTTGGCTGGGGCAAGATTTACGGGCAGTGGATTTGCGGGGCGACGATTTTTGCCTGGGATATGGATAAATTTATTCCGGCGCGATTGTTGCAGTTGGCGCAGGATTGGGCGGTGACCACCTTTTGCGTGCCGCCGACGATGTATCGCTTCATGCTGCAAGAGGACGTGGGCGCCTATGATTTGTCGTCGGTGAAGACCTTTGCGACGGCGGGCGAGCCGTTAAATGCCGAGGTCAGCTTGCAGTGGGAGCAGCTGACGGGCAAGAAAATTCGTGAGGGCTTTGGCCAGAGCGAAGGTTCGGTGCTGATTGCGACCTGGTCGTGGCTGGAGCCCAAACCTGGCGTGCTGGGCCGGCCAGCTCCGCTGTACGGGATACGGCTGATTGCCGACGCCAACACTGCGACAGAACACGAGGCCGAAGATGGCGAAGAGGGTGCGATTTGTGTCACGGGTCTGCGTTCGGGATTTCCGCCGGGGCTGTTTGTGGGCTACTACCGTGATCCGGAGCGCACGGCGGAGGCCTTTGGCGAGGATGGGGGCGACCGCTACAATCTGGGGGACATGGCTTGGCGTGATGTCGATGGCTCGATTACCTTTGTGGGTCGCAACGACGACGTCATCAAGGCGAGTGGCTATCGCATTGGGCCTTTTGAGGTAGAGTCGGCGCTGGTCGCTCACCCGGCGGTGGTGGAAGCAGCCGTGACCGGAGCGCCGGACGCGGTGCGCGGTACGGTGGTCAAGGCCGACGTGGTGCTGGCGGCAGGGTATGAGCCGAGCGATGAGCTGGTGCGCGAACTGCAAGCCTGGGTCAAACAGACGACCGCGCCCTACAAGTACCCGCGCATTGTGGCCTTTGTAGACGAGCTGCCCAAAACCATAGGAGGCAAAATAAAGCGGGCAGAAATCCGGGCCGCCAACGAACGTGCGTTGTAACCACGAATGGGCGCCTACGAATGGGCGCCCAAAGACGGCCACCCCGGAATGAACGCCCCGGAACGGACGTCTGAAGACAGGTGCCACAAACGGGCGCCCGATTTTCAGAAATTAGAAAATCAGATAGCAGGCGTAGGTGGATT
>JAIRWZ010000046.1 GCA_031268615.1 Actinomycetes bacterium
GCCAGCGGCTCGGTCAGACCCGCACCTTCCTCCAGCCGTTTAATGCGCTGCATCAGCGTGGCAAACACCTCGATAACCGGGTCGGGCAGGTCTTCCTTCGGCAAGACCGGCGCCAGCGCCTCCTTCGTCTGCGCGCGACGGCGACGGTCCTCGTCAGTTTTGCGCACAACCACGCGCGCCGGAATGCCCACCACCGTGCAGTTGGGCGGGACGTCGTTGACGACCACCGCGCCGCCGCCGACCTTGCTGTTCGCGCCCAGCACAATGGCGCCCAGCACAATCGCGTCAACGCCAACGGTAACGCCGTCTTCCAGCGTGGGGTGGCGTTTGCCGGTTTCCTTGCCGGTGCCGCCCAAGGTCACCCCCTGATACAGCGTGCAGTCGTCGCCAACGATAGTGGTCTCGCCAATCACGACGCCCATGCCGTGGTCGATGAAAAAGCGCCGCCCGATGGTCGCGCCAGGATGAATCTCAATACCGGTCAGCCAACGCGCGCACTGGCTGCCCCAACGGGCAACAAAACGCAGGCCGCGCATGTGCAGCCAGTGGTGCCAGCGATGAAACAGCAGGGCGTGCAGCCCAGGATAGTTCACCAGGCAGGACAGGGTATTGGTCGCCGCCGGGTCGCGGTCTTTAATGGCAGCGATAGCGTCAGATAATGTGTCAAACATGATGGTAATTCCTTTCTGGAAGGGTCGGGCGCAGGGCACTCGCGAAACATTCCTCGGTACTATCTGCAGAAGTGAGTACGTCCAGACCTGTGAGTCAGTGGCAAGTGAAGGCGGGACGCTCCCCGGCGGCTGGCTCTGTCGGCTCTGTGGTAACCGCAGGCACAGGCCCCGCCGGGGGCGCCCCATCAACAGTTACATCGTTCCTCCAGAAGAACAGCGGCGCTTGCCGCAATGCCCTCGCTGCGACCGAGAGCGCCCAGGCCCTCGGTCGTCGTTGCTTTCAGACCGACCTGTTCAGGGTCAATGCCCATCGCGGAGGCCAGATTCGCGCGCATTTCATCGCGATAGGGGGAAAGCTTCGGCGCCTGCGCCACGATGACCACATCGACATCATGTATGTCAAAGCCCCGTTCACGAACGTGCCCGGCAACCTGCGAGAGCAGTTTCAGAGAGTCCGCGCCCGCATACGCAGGATCGCTGTCAGGAAACAGTTGGCCAATGTCACCGGCGCGCGCCGCCCCCAGCAGGGCGTCAGCTACCGCATGGGCCACCACGTCAGCGTCAGAATGACCATCCAGTCCACGGTCCCAAGGCACCGTCACGCCAGCCAAAATCAGTGGCCGGGTCGCGACCAGCGCGTGTACGTCATATCCCAGTCCAATACGCATTGTCGCTTTTGCCTGTTCCCTTCCCTTACGGCTTCCTTTACAGCGCTTTCCAGATAATGCGACGTGTCTGCAAAGAAGCGTCGATAGCAGCCAGATCGCTGGGTATAGTCACTTTAATGTTGGCACGTTGTCCCTCCACCATGATTACGCGTCCGCCGCCCTGCTCAATGTAGGAGGAATCGTCAGTGCCCACCAGTCCCGCCGCTGCTGCCTGAGCATAGGCGTCCAACAGTTGCGTGCGGCGAAACACCTGGGGAGTTTGCGCCAACCAATAGTCATCGCGCGAAGGCGTTGCCACCACCTCGGTATCGACAATCTTTATCGTGTCAATCGCCGGGTGCCCTAACACCACGCCATCAACATCGGGATTGTCCACAAATGCCTGCACTGCCCTGTCAGCATCCATCGGCTCCAACAGTGGCCGGGCTCCGTCATGTATCGCTACCACCTCTGCATCGGTTGCCAGCAGACCGGATACTACCGAGTCCGCGCGGGTCGCGCCACCCGGCACAAACGCCACCGGCTTGTCTGTCGTCAGCGTCGCGCCGATGTCATGTGCGTACTGTTTCACGCTCGCCGGGTCGCACACTATGACCAGCTCGTCAATCATGCGCGCACGCGCCAGCGCTTCCGCAGCCCAAGCCGCCAGCGGACGTCCCGCCACGGCCAGCAGCTGTTTACCCCCCGCGCGACCCAAACGACTGCCACTGCCACCTGCAGCTATGATACCCACGATTTTCATGAGGATAAGTATAGCAATAAGCACAACTGATGATGAGTGAGTACTGAGCCTGCCCCCAGCTTGACCGGGGTCCATACCCGCCCATTATCCCCGGGTGGCTAGACACCAACCGACCTTCACAGACTGGAAGGTATCCCTCAAAAGGTAGACCTTCATCAAAACGTAGGGTAAGTTGGCTTGCCAACTTACCGGCGTTTCCAACCGGTAATGGGCAGCTCCTTGCCAAAGGGCGGCAAGTTGAACAAGTCAACTTGCCCTACGGGGTGAATGGGGGTCCTTGCTCAAACAGTTAGAGGGGGAGGTGTTGGTACAGGGCTCCGTCGGAAAAGCCTAGCGCGCGATAGTATTGTCGCGTTCCTACCGCGGAAATCACCTGCAGCACGCCGTAGCCTTCAGCACGCGCGAGAGCGGCGGCTTCGCGCACCAGCTGCCGCCCCAAGCCCCGATGTTGCGCGCCCTCGCCACTGCCCGCGCCGTCCGATCCCAGCCCGGACACCCGCCCGTAGACATGCAGCTCGCGAATCATTGCCGCAGGTTGGGGGAGCCCAGCGGGTATGGACCCCCGGTCAAGGCCGAGGGCAGACTCGGTACTCACTCCGTCCTGTCCATCCGCTTTTCCGCCGCCACCCACGCCGTCGTCTGCCGCTCCTTGCAGCTCTTGCGGTAGCTCCGCCGCTCGTGCCGCCACCGCGTCAGCATTCGGCAGCGACAGTCGCAAAAAGCCGACCAGACGTCCCGTTGCGCTCACCCACTGCAGGAAATATTCCCGCGATACCGTCGTCGCGTATGAAATCGTCTTGAGAGACAGCGCGTCTTTGTCAAAGGTGTCCCCCGCCAGCTCGCGCCAGCGCATTTCCCGGATTTCGCCCCCAGCCGCCTCTATCCGGGCTTCCACCATCTGGCGCAGGTTGCATTTCTTGTTGCCGGCGACAATGTCGTGCGCGGAAATGTCGCGCACCATCCGCGATATCCGCACAAAAGGCGGCGTCGCCAGCACATCCGCCTGCAGAACGTCCAGCAGCGTGTCCTCCTCGTAGGGCTGCCAGCTGCCATCGTCAAAATGCGCGCACAGCCCCGTGCCCGCCACCAAGACGCAGGGGTACAGTTTGACCTCATCGGGCAGCCAATCCGCCTCTGTCATCAGGCGCCGATAGTCCGCCACGTCAGCCGACGGCGCAGACCCCAGCAGGTTCAGCATGAAATGCGCGTGAATCTTGAAGCCGTACAGACGCAGGAGCGCAAAAGCCTCCGCCATGCGCGCCACCTCGACACCCCGGCGGTTCAGGTCCAATACCCGCTGGTCCAGACTTTGCACGCCAATCTGCACCTTCGTACAACCCAGCTGGCGCAGCTCGCGCAGACAGGCTCCGTCAATCTGGTCGGGGCGAGTCTCGACACACAGGCCGATGGCGCGCGACACCGCCGATTCATTGGTCTGCTGCCGGGAGGAAAGGTCAGCCCAGGTGACATCGGCCTCCAAAGATGGCAGCAGAGCGGTATCGAGAACCGCCCTTTCGTCCCCGTCCACTACGCCGTCGTTCAGCGCGCGAAACAGCTCGGCGACAAACCAACGCCGATACGACGCCGGGTAGTCCATGAACGAACCACCCAGCACAATCAGCTCGACCTTGTCCACCACATGCCCCATATCAGACAGCGCCCGCAATCGCAAAGCCGCCTGCCAATAAGGGTCAAAATTACACTGCGCCGCCCGACGGCAGGCCGGCTCGTCGCTGAGGTAGCTCTTTGGCATTCGCGCGTCCGTTGGACAGTACAAACAGTCCCCCGCACAAGGCCCAGGCTTTGTCAGTACAGTAATTGTCGCCACTCCTGACGCCGTCCGGCGCGGCTTAATCCTCAGCACGCGCAACAGCCGTCGCTCCTCGTAGGCGCTCATGCCAAACTGTTCCCGCACCAGCGGGTCGCGACGACGCAAACCCAGATACCAGGGCATCATCCGCTTTTTCGCGTACGGCAGCGGCGCCGCATCCGAACCCGTGTCCGACCGTTGCCCCGCCGCGTGCCCCGATGGAGGTCCGGACTTCGCTGACGGCTCCGACGAAAGCCCCGCTGACGGCTCCGCTGTACGCCCCGCCGCGCGCCCCTTATTGTGCCGCGCAATGAGGTGAGCCAAGTCCTCGTCGCTGAAATGGACGCGCTCACTCAATGCCTGAATTATGTCGCGCAGTATCGCTTCCACGTCTGGAATTGTATAGTAAAGACGTGACGACGCCATGAAACAGACAACTATCGACATATTGCGCGAGCTGAACAACGACTTTTACCGCAGGCAGAGCGCGTCATTTGACCGTACGCGCCGGGCGCCATGGCCGGGCTGGGGGCGCTGTCTGGAATACTTGTGGGACGAAGTGAGTACCGAGCCTGCCCCCGGCCTTGACCGGGGGTCCATACCCGCCAGCAGTGAGCTGTTGGTGTTCGACTTGGCCTGCGGCAACCTGCGCTTCGAATCCTTTCTGGCGGAGGCGCTGCCGGGGGTACTGCCGGGGGTGCAGGCGCGCTGTTTTGGCGTTGATGACTGCGCCGCACTGCTGCCTGCGGACGATTGCCCCGACCTCGCCGCCGCGCCGTCTGCGCTTTCCGCTCCAGGCGTACCCACCGCGCCAACCTTCAGCTTTCAGGAATTGGACATCTTGGCGGCGCTACAATCGGAGGACTTCCTGTCTGCGCACTTGACGGCGCCGGTCTGCGACCTGTCGGTTGCCTTTGGCTTTCTGCACCACGTCCCCACCGCCGGTCTGCGCGTCCGGGTGCTGCAGACTCTGCTGGACCAAACTAAACCCGGCGGGTGGATCATCGTGTCGTTGTGGCGCTTTGCGCGCGACCCGCAGTTGGCCGCAAAAGCAGAGCTGACGACAGCGGAGGCCTTGGCAGAACTGCAGCTGCCAACGTCAGAGTTGGACGAAGGCGACTTTCTCGTAGGCTGGCAAAACCAACCTAAGGTCTGGCGCTACTGCCATAGTTTTTCGGACACAGAAATCAGCGACCTGGTGCGAACAATTGAAAAAAGGGCAACCGTTGTCGCCCTCTTTCAGTCCGATGGTCGAGGCGAAAACTTGAACACCTACGTCATCGCGCGAAAAAGCAAGTAAGTCAGGTGAGGTTAGCCAACCTCACCGATTTGCAAAACGGTCATTCCCGCGAAAGCGGGAATCCAGCCAGAAGACAGACC
>JAIRWZ010000055.1 GCA_031268615.1 Actinomycetes bacterium
ACACTTACGGCAACGGGGAGGCGCGATGTTTTACGGTTACGATTGGCTGCTGATAATGCTGGCTGCGCTGGCGCTGGGCGGCCTGACGCAGCTCTACATCAGCAGCACCTATAAGCGCTGGAGCCGTGTTGGTTCGGCTAACGGGCTGACCGGTGCGCAAGTTGCCGAGACGATTTTGAATCGGAACGGGATTGGGGCGCAGGTTGCCTCTACCGTCGGTGTGTCCGGCGCCGGTGGCTCTTCCTCCCCCTTTGGTCGCGTCTGCCCTGCCTCGGTGCGCGTTTCCCGCGCTGCGGATGGGGGCGCATTGAGCGACCACTATGACCCGCGCAACAACACCGTCACCTTGTCGGGCGAAGTCTACGACGAGGCGTCCATCGCGGCATCGGCAGTAGCAGCCCACGAGGTGGGGCACGCGCTGCAACACGCGCAGGGCTACGCCTGGAGCCGCATTCGTACGACTATGGTTCCGGCGGTCAATCTGGCTTCGTCGCTGTCATGGATACTGATTTTTGCCGGATTGCTCATTGGTTTTACCGGTCTGTTTCAGGTGGGCATTGCCTTTTTTGCGATTACGGTATTGTTTCAGGTGGTGACTCTGCCGGTTGAGATTAACGCCTCGTCCCGTGGGCTGAAACAGCTGCGCGAAGCACGACTGTTAAACGACGGCGAGATGGGAGCTGCCCGGCAGGTGCTGACCGCCGCGGCGCTGACCTATGTGGCCTCGGCCTTGATATCGGTCATGTATCTCATGTATTACCTGGGTCTGGGAGGCCGTCGCCGCAATTAGGGTGCAACACCCCCCCCCCCCGGCGGTCGGCAGTCGGCGGTCAGTAGTCGGCGGGCAGCAGTCAGTAGTCGGCAGTCGGCACAGTCGGCGCTCCGCCCACACCTGCCCCCACGACACCCTTATACCTCCACGCCCAGCAGCTTCTTTGCGCCCAAGCCAATGACGAACGACAGCGCCGCTACGCCCAACGACAGCGCTGCCATCTGCGCAAATCGCCGCCAGTAGCTCTCGCCACGGGTGACGCCAACGTAATAATTGAACGCGAAAATAATCAGCACCGCCGCCACCAACATCATCACCAACGCGCCCACATACGCGCGCGCAGGGAATATCAGGTAGGGTAAAACCAGCGCCACAACGGTCACCAGGTAGGCCACGCCCGTATACAGGCTGGCCCGCAACGCGTCGGCATTGCTGACCCGTGTGTCGGCGCCCTTTGCCAGATAGTTCGAGGCAGCCATCGACAGCGTCGCCGCAACCCCCGTGATAATGCCGGCCAGCGCGATGACCCGGGTATTGGCCAGCGCAAACGTCAGGCCAGCGATGGTACCCGTCAGCTCGACCAGAGCGTCGTTCAAGCCCAATACGATGTCGCCCACGTGGTGCAGTCGTTCCTCATCCAGCATGTTCACCAGTTGGTCCTCGTGCGCCTGCTCGCGGGCCATAATCTGGGCTACTTCGGGAATCACTGGACCGGGACGACAGTCCTCGTCTTTTCCTCCTGCCGCCCCCAGCGCTTCGTAAGCGGCCGCGCTGCGGTTCTCGCAGCTTTCCATCAGCTTGATGACAAAGGTATAGCCCAGCACGCGCCCCATCAGCGAATACCACGCCACGCGCCCTCGTCGCGGTGGCAGGTCACGCCCGGTATAGCGCCGCCAGGTCGCGTAATGTTCGTCCTCATCGGCGGCAATGTTGGTCAAGGTACGACGTTCCGCAGGGTCTTTTACCCACGCTGCCAGCTGCCGATACACGCGGGCGTCGGTCGCCTCGGCACGCTGCAAGGTCTCAATTGTTTTCAGCGTTTCCGAAGTGAGTACGCCCACACCAGCCTCCTCATTTTTCCTGCGGGTCAGATAGTCTGCGTTCGGGAACTATGGTATCAAACCCTCTCGGATATTCGTTGCTCGTCCAGTTAATGGAATCGGGTGGGAATGGACGTACTCGCTCCTCATCATATTCAGCTACAATGGAGATTGCATGGCTGCATAATTGCATGACTGCACGGCGGTAAGGCGCATTATCGTGGCGCCGGGTCGCCGTAGCATTGCCTGAAGTATCAGATATCGCGTTCGAGAAAGGAGCTATCACCATGTCCCCATCACATCATAACCCACCGACCCCTGCCAACCCACCAATCCCGACCGACCCCGCCGGGCCCGACCTCCACACGAACAAGCTGACCACTGCGGCCGGCGCACCCGTGGCGGATAACACCAACATCACGACTGCCGGAAATCGTGGTCCGGCGATGCTGCAAAATCCCTGGTTTCTGGAAAAGCTGGCACATTTTGACCGCGAAGTAATTCCGGAGCGCCGTATGCACGCCAAAGGTTCGGGCGCTTTCGGGACCTTTACGGTGACCCATGACATCAGCCGTTACACGAAAGCAAAGCTGTTTTCTGCCGTCGGCAAACAAACCGAAGTATTTGTGCGCTTTTCGACCGTAGCCGGGGAACGCGGCGCGGCTGACGCCGAGCGCGACATTCGCGGTTTTGCCACCAAGTTCTACACCGAGGACGGTAACTGGGATTTAGTCGGTAATAATACGCCGGTCTTTTTCCTGCGTGACCCATTGCGATTCCCCGATTTGAACCATGCGGTGAAGCGCGACCCAAAAACCAATATGCGAAGCGCGCAGAATAACTGGGACTTTTGGACCATGCTGCCGGAAGCCTTCCATCAGGTCACGATTACCATGAGCGACCGGGGATTGCCGAAATCGTACCGCAACATGCATGGCTTTGGCTCGCATACCTTCGCGATGGTTAATGTTGACAAGCAACGCGTCTGGGTGAAATACCACTGGGTGTGCCAACAGCCGATTGAAAACCTGACTGATGAGCAGGCAGCCGCGCTGGTTGGTACCGACCGCGAATCCCACCAACGCGACCTGTTTGACGCTATTGCGGCTGGTGACTTTCCGAAATGGCAGCTCAACATCCAGGTTATGACTGAACAGCAGGCCAAAGACCACTATGAAAATCCCTTCGACATCACCAAAATCTGGAAACACGGCGAATACCCGCTGATTCCGGTTGGCGTCATGGAATTGAACCGCAACCCTGAAAACTACTACGCCGACGTAGAACAGGCCGCTTTTAACCCCGCTGACATTGTGCCGGGTCTGGGCTTTTCTCCCGATAAACTGTTGCAGGGTCGTCTCTTCAGCTACGGCGACGCACACCGCTATCGTCTGGGGGTCAACCACCACTCCATTCCGGTCAACGCTCCCCGCTGTCCCTACCATGCCTATCACCGGGATGGCCAAATGCGGGTCGATGGTAACTATGGTGCGACGACGAGTTATCAGCCCAATGAATTTGACCAATGGGCGCAGCAGCCCGAATACGCTGACCCACCAACAGAGCTGACAGGTTTGATGGACGCGTATGAACCTAAAGACGACGTGACCGATGACTGCTTTCGCGCCGCGGGCGACCTGTACCGCTTGATTACCGAGGATAAAAAGGCTGTGCTTGTTGATAATACCGCGCGCAATATCGCGCCCTGCACGGACAATATCAAATACCGTCACGCCGCGTACTGTTTCTTGGCTGACCCCGACTATGGAACACGTATGATCAAAGCGCTGGGTCTGGACCAGGACCGTGTCATTCGCTACAGCGCGCTCAGCCATGACGAGCTCATGGCCCAGACCGCCGCAGAAAAAGAAGAGAAATAGGCCCTTGGTACGGCAGAAGGCAAAGATAACGCGGGAAAGGATACATCGTTATGCGTCGTAGATATAGTGCTCTTGTACTGGTGGTCGCTCTGGCAGCAAGTATCACTCTCTCGGCTTGTGCCAAAAAACAAGTACGGGAAAAGGGGCCATCGGGAGACCTGTTGATAACACAGACCCTTCTGCCGTCAAACACTCCCTATATGGACGTGTATGGCGCCGTACTGACGCCGACCACCCTCTTTGCTGCTGCCTCAACCGATGTCGCTCATTTTGCGGACCAGGTGATTGCCGCTCCTGTTGACGATTTGAAATTGAGTACCGCTGAAGTCCTCTATACCTCTGCTTTTGCCGCTACGGTTGATGAAGACGGCGAGAAAACGGGCGCCTATATCTATTCATTGACGGCTCTGGATGACGGGCGCCTTGCTTTCATTGACAGTGACGCAAGCGGAGAATCCGAACCACTCGTTATCGTTGGCGACCCACAGACGAAAGACTTCGCGCCTCTGGCGCTCGACGACGTTGATACCTACTATCTGGACCGTATTGTGGCACGGGGTAACACTCTGTATTTCCTGGCGGGTCAACCCATGACCGAAGACGAAGAAGCTCTGTTGGATGAGGAAAACCCCAGTCCGCTGGATGTGGTCGATAAAGCAAATCTTATGTCGTTTGACACCGAAACACAAACGCTGACCACGCTGTATACCGGGGACAAGTCCTCGCTTAAACTGTATGATTTAGAGGGAACCCTCTATTGGCTGGGCTATGAAGCAAGCAAGGTCAGCACTCAGGTCAGCAACGTGCTGTATAGCTACGACACTACCACGAAAGCTACGGTGGACCTGGCTCGTTTCGACGGGGCTATCGCAGAGTTGCTGGGTGCCGGCGACGGGCGCGTCATCGCTTTGGAATTGCGTGAGGTAGAGGCAACGGCGTCAGAAGCGGCGGAGGAAGAAAATCCCTCCGAGACGGAAGCAGAGCTGTTCAATCCCACAGCGCAAGCCGGTGTTGTTACCCCTGCTGCTACTGCCGCTACTGCTCCTACTGGCTCTGATACGGACAGAGCTATGGGCGCCGGTGGTGGTGAGGAATCTTCCTCTGATGATGCCGACACCACGACTGGCGAAGAGATTGTTCTGGACGATGTTGAGGAGACCAGTGATGACGAGCTGATTCTGGACGATGTTGAGGAAACTGCTGACGAGGATTTTCTTGACTTTGGTGACGAGGACGCTGCTTCTACTATCGAGCAAACATGGCACCTGTGGGAGGTCGGTGCGAAGAACTTTAGCGACATAGCGCCGAAGCTGCCGAATGCCGATGGATGGGGGGACGCTGAACTGGCGCACAATGTCATGGTGTATTATTCAGACGCCGGCATGGGGGCCACAGCCGATAACTACGGTTTCAGC
>JAIRWZ010000149.1 GCA_031268615.1 Actinomycetes bacterium
AGTTCTGGCGCAACAGTATGCTCTGAAGCTGGGACCACTGTTTGACGCCATAGGACTCACCTGGACCTTGCTGACGGGGTCAACGTCTGCCACGCAGCGCGCGCGAAGCATGGACGCACTCGCTTCCGGAAAGACAACGGTCTGTTTTGGGACGCATGCAATCCTGGAAGATGATGTGACGTTTGCCAATTTGACGCTGGTGATTGTCGATGAGCAGCATCGTTTCGGCGTCGAGCAACGCCGCGCCCTGCACGCCAAAGGCTCGGCTCCCGATGTGCTGGCCATGAGCGCGACCCCCATTCCGCGCACTTTGGCGCTGGTCGCGTACGGGGATTTGGCCAGTTCGTACCTGCGGACGCGACCGGTGGCCGGCGCGGGAGTGTCAACCGGGTTGCTGAAACATTCGCAGGCGCACAAGGCCTGGCGCGACGTGCGCGCTGCCGTGGCGGAGGGGCGACAGGCCTACGTGGTCTGCGCCTTGGTGGACGAAAGCGAAAAGATTGAAGCGGAAAGCGCGTTGCGCACCGCCGAGCGCCTGCGGGCCGGAGAGTTCGCTGACCTGCGGGTCGAGGTGCTGACCGGGCGCATGAAACCGGCGGACAAGGAAGCGGTGATGGAGGCGTTTCGCGCAGGCGCCATTGACGTGTTGGTGTCTACCACCGTCATTGAAGTCGGCGTGGACGTGGCGGGCGCGACGGTCATGGTGATACTGGACGCCGACCGCTACGGCCTGGCACAGCTGCACCAGCTGCGTGGGCGGGTAGGGCGCGGCAGCGTTGCCGGACAGGTCTGGCTGGTGTCCGATTCTTTTTCGCGCGACGCGCAGGAACGATTTCGTGCCTTGCTGTCCACTGACGACGGCTTTCAGTTGGCCGAGCTGGATTTGAAGCAACGCAATGCCGGGGATTTGCTGGGCAAACGTCAGAGCGGCCTGGCAGAGTTTCGCATTGCCGACCTGTCGCGCGACGGGCAGCTGGCCGAAGTCGCGCGCAGCGAGGCCTTTGCGCTGATAGCCGCCAACCCTCGTCTGGACGCCGACCTGCGTCTGGCGCTGCTGCGGGTGCGGATTGAAGCGCTGGAAGCGCGTCTGGGCGACTGGGAATCGGGCGGTTAGGAGGGTAACGTGCGCATTATTGCGGGACAATACCGGGGACGACGGCTGCGGGCAGTAGCGGGCAGGCAGACCCGACCAACCGCCGACCGGGTGCGCGAAGCGCTGTTTTCCTCGCTGCACGCGCGTCTGGGGTCGCTGGCAGAGCTGCGTGTCCTGGACGCCTTCGCCGGCAGCGGCGCGCTGGGGCTGGAAGCGCTGTCGCGCGGCGCGGCGCTGGTGGTAGCCTGTGAGGTGAACCGAGAGGCTCTGTCAACTATTCAGGCAAACGCCGAGGCGCTGGACGCGGGTTTAGCGCGCTTTCAGGTGGCCGCCGCTGACGTGTTCTCCCTGCCAGCACGCTTGGCGACCCTGGACCCCTTTGACCTGGTGCTGCTGGACCCGCCCTACGACACCGATCCTGCCCGTATTAACGCCTGGTTGAGTGAGTGCGTCCATGCCGGCGTCCTGGCTGCCGGCGCTGTTATTGTGTGGGAGCAGGCGGCACGCGGCGCGGCTGAGTACGACGCGCCAATAACGACGCTGGATGAAAAGCGCTACGGTACGACGGTATTGACATTTGGACAATTGCGAGGAGGCGTGACATGACAAAGGCGGTAATACCGGGAACCTTTGACCCGGTGACGAGTGGACATATGGATGTGATTGAACGCGCGACAGCCATTTTTGATGAGCTGGTGGTCGGCGTGGCGGTATCGGAAATGAAAAACGAGAGGGGGCCGCTGTTTGACTTGAACGAGCGCATAGAATTCTTGCGCGTGGCCACTGCGCATGTGCCGCAGGTCAGCGTTGCGCCGTTCAGCAAACTGCTGGTGGATTTTGTGCGCGAGCAAGGCGCGACGGCTATTGTCAAAGGTCTGCGCGCGATGACTGACTTTGAACACGAGTTCCAGATGGCAGCGCTGAATTGGCGTCTGGACCGTCGGGTCGAGACCATGTTCATCATGTCGGCGCCAGACTATATGTATCTGTCGTCTTCGGCAGTTAAGGAGATTGCGGTTCACGGGGGAGACTTGACCGGTCTGGTGCCACCCGTTGTTCAGGCTGCTTTACGCAAGCGTTTTATCGCGTAGTTGGTTTTGATGTTGCGTTACAATAACGCACGGAAAGGAAGGTATGGGGGTATGAAAAAAGCATTGAGAAGTTCTGTTGGGTTAGGTCTGTGCCTCATGCTGGCGTTGGTGATGGCGTTGGCGTTGGGGGGCTGCAGCGCGGGAAGGGATGACGCCCAGTCTGCCCGGACGGAGGGTTCCGGCGCCGATGGCGCCGCTTCGTTGCCCGCTATCAAGGTGGGCACCTTGCAAACTGACGACCTGTTGCCGCTGTGGGTGGCGGAAGCAGAAGGTTTGCTTACACAAGGCGGCCTGAATGTTGAAATCCAATCGTTCCAGTCCGCGCAAGAACAAATTGCGGCGGTAACCGCCGGCGAGATTGACGCGATTATGACCGACCTGGTGGTGCCCGTACAGTTGACCGCTGCCGGAACGCCGATGCGCGCCGTCACCATCATGCAGGGAGCCCCGGCCGGTGTAGTGGCCGGAAAGGACAGCGGAATTTCAACGGTGTCCGATTTGGCTGGCGTGAAAACCGGTTGTTCTTCGCCGACCATTCTTGAATTTATCTACGACAAGGCTCTGACCGAGGCTGGCGTTCCTGCCGACCAGATACAAACGGAAGAAATCAAAAAACTGCCCGTGCGTCTGGAAATGTTACAGCAGGGACAAATCAAGGCCGCGGCGCTGCCGTGGACGCTCTGGCAGTTAGCGGTTCAGCAGGGTGCGGTACCGGTGCTGGATGAGGCGCAAGACGGCAGCTATACTTCGACGGTGCTGGAATTCCGCGACGAATGGCTGCAACAGGAAAACGCTGCGGGCGCCATCAAGACCTTGCGGGACATCTGGGATCAGGCGGTAGACCTCATCAACGCCAGCCCGGACAGCTATCGCGAGCTGTTGGTTGAGAAAGCAAAACTGCCCGAACCACTGCGCGACAGCTATCCCGTGCGTCACTATCCTGCCACCGCGCCCGTCCCGCAGGAACAGGTGGAAGAAGTGGTCAATTGGATGGTGGACAAAGGGTATCTGAATGAGGCTTTAGCGTACGCAGAGCTTATCTATGAATGAAATGAATGAGACAGAGGCGACAGACGGACAATGAGACCGGAAAGGCGGCGTCATGAACGATAGCTTTGACCCCGGATTGGTGCGTCGCAAGGCAACGGCCATGCGCATTGCCATCCTGAAAATGCTGGCCCTGGCAGGATCTGGACATCCGGGCGGCTCGCTGTCAGCGACTGATATTGTGGCGACGCTGTATTTTGGCGCTGTCCTGCGCTACCTGCCCGACGACGTCAACTGGCCGCAGCGGGACCGATTCATTCTGTCGAAAGGTCACGCGGCTCCCGTACAATACGCGGCGCTGGCTGCTGCCGGCATTATTGACCCGCGTGAGCTTAAGGGTCTGCGCCAGTTGGGGCGTATGTTGCAGGGTCATCCGGACGCCTCGAAAACGCCGGGGGTGGAAGTCTCGACTGGCTCGCTGGGACAGGGTCTGTCGATTGCGTGTGGCCTGACGCAGGGACTGAAACGCAAGGGGACGACTGCCGATGATGGACGTACTCCCTCCGTCTATGTATTGTTAGGCGACGGCGAGCTGCAGGAAGGCCAGGTCTGGGAAGCGGCGATGTACGCGGCGCACTATGGCCTGGACAACCTGGTCGCGATTGTGGACCGCAACGGGTTGCAGATTGACGGCGAGACCGAACGCGTCATGGCAGTCGGCGACGTAGCCGCAAAATTCGCAGCCTTTGGCTGGGAGACCGCCGAAGTCGATGGGCACGATGTCGTCGCGTTACACGAAGCATT
>JAIRWZ010000152.1 GCA_031268615.1 Actinomycetes bacterium
CCACGAAGGCGCGCTCATCGACGCGCTGCACGCCGCCCGCCTGATCCACGACGGCGTTGTATTCAATCCAGGCGCTTTCACGCACTACGCCTGGGCGCTGCGTGACGCGGTGGCCGCCATCCCCTTGCCAGTCGTCGAAGTCCACCTCACCGACCCCGCCACGCGCGAACCCTTTCGCCACGTTGACGTCCTGGACGGCGTTGTGGCCGCCCGCTATGTTGGCCTGGGAGCAGAATCATACCGACGAGCCCTGGACTATTTCCTGCAATCCGCTACACCAGAAGTACGGACAGAAAGGGAAGCTTGATGACTACTATTGCGGCGGCACACAAAGGCAAGACTATCGCACTGGCCTCGGACAGCCTAATCAGTTCAAACAGGCAGAAATTAAGCGCACGCTACCTGCGCAGCCATTCCAAGATATTCAGCTTTGCGGACAACTATATTGCGTCCTCGGGCAGCTGTTCGTGGGATATGGCAATCCCGCACTATCTAAAAAACTTGAAAGAAATGCCAAAGCTCAGAAACGAGTTGGAAATCTACAATTTTACCTTGACTATGATAAAGGTATTGGAGGAACACAACTATCTAAACAGTGACGATGATGACGGTGACATCGACTTCAAGGACATGAAGCTTTGGGCGGTACTCGTAAACTGCCACGGCATGTTCACGATAGAAAATGGTCGCTCGGTCATTGGACGTAGGCGACTGTGTGCGTTGGGGGCCGGAGAGGAATATGCGATGGGTGCAATGTACGCACTCTATGATACGGATGCCGATGCTGCGGCTATTGCTCGCGCCGGAGTACGGGCGGGCTGCGAGTTCGACAAGTCCTCCGAACCGCCAATACACGTTAAAACTATCGTGCTGGTATAGTGGCTGACAGAGCTAAACTCTCGAAGTGAGTACGTCCATTCCCGCAACAGCGCTGTCGGTATCACCACAGGTTTTTTTCGGCAAGTTAGAGGCGGGTATGGACGTACTCACTTCTGAAACATTTGCGCAACGGAGAGGTTGCCTGCTTTTGTGCGGGATATGATGGTTGCTGGTGGGTGCCTGTGATTGCTCGCGGCTGCCTGGAGAGGAAACGAATGAAGTAGATGAACTCTGTCGGAAAAACCATACTGATTGCGGTGAGCATTGCCGCAGCGCTGGTGTTGGCGGTCTGGGATGTGGCGCTGCGGGTGCCGGGTGGCGCCGTTAACAGCAGCCGGCAGACGGGTACGGGCAGCTATAGCGAGGATGACCCAGTTTTTTTGGAGCCGGTGCGCAGCGGTCTGGCTAGTCAGTTCAGCTTTCAGTTAGGTCAGCGGCGGGTGGAAGAGGTGCAGTATCGACGACAATATGGTAGCTATCCCTGTCTGGACGGCTCTACGGTAATGATACCGATGATACGTGCTTTTGCCCGTGAATTGCTGGGGTTTTCAGGGGAGGACGCGGAGGAGTTCAGCTATGTGTCAACAACTGACGGAGCCTATAAGATGTTGATAAGCGGGGACAGTTCTGAAGCGGGACTTTTGGATGGCGAGGCCGGTACCGTGATGGAAGCTCATGTCACCGATTTGTTCCTGGGCACGAAGCCTTCCGCTGATGTTGAAAAACAGGCAAAGACGCGCGGAGTCGAATTGGTAAAGAAACCTGTCTGCTGGGACGCTTTTATTTTTATCACGCACAAGGATAATCCGGTTGACAGTTTGACGCTGGACCAGATACGCGCTATCTATTCGGGTACGATTACCAACTGGAAAGAGGTTGGTGGTCGCGATGAGGCTATTACCGCGTATCAGCGTCAGGAGGGTTCGGGCAGTCAGACTGGCATGGAACAGCTGGTTATGCAGGGGCGCACGATGATAGAGCCGGAAACGACAGAGGTTCCGTTAGATATGTCCGGTTTGTTGAAAGTCGTGTCGGAATATAAGAACAAAGCAAACAGCCTGGGTTATACCTATCGCTACTACCTGGAACACTACGGTGATAATTTTGAGCAGGAGCCAATTTCCGATGTAGATAACCTCAAAATATTGCGGGTCGAAGACAGCGCACCGACGACCGAAGCAATCCAATTGAAGACATATCCTCTGGCAGTGAACTATTATGGCGTTATTCGCGCTGACGACTGCGAAAAAACCGGTGGCAAGTTCCTAGACTGGATGCGGACAGAAGCCGGACAGAGCGTCGTCGCGCAGGCAGGTTACATTCCGCTGGCTGACCCCAAACCACAAGAGGATGGAACGAGGGGCGAAATTCCAACTTTTCGGCTGGGCGCTTCAGAAGCGATACCTGTCAGCTATTCACAGGATTTTGGGAGCTATCCCAACATTGAGTCAATGTGGAGTGGCCGTGAGCTTTCCCGCGCCTTCGCGCAGAATTTTCTGGGAAAAGAATCACTCGATTGGGACTATTTTGTTGTGGGCTATCTGGATGGTGATATACCGGATGCAGCTTTTTATCCGTTTCTGCGTAGGCTGAAAACCCAGTTTGATTATTCCAAGAGCTATTATGAGTCTCCCAGTGACGTTTCTGGCGGCAAGGAGGAGTTGAATATTTACCTAGACGATGATGTCGTTGATATGCTGCTTCGTCCCCGGCCGGACGGCGATGACCTGCGTGCAATCAAACAAAGTGGCGCGCGCATTTTTGGACAACCCGTTTACCAGGACGCGGTAGTATTCGTTGTTCCCGATGATAGTCCAGTAACATATCTGAGTTCCGAGCAACTGCGAGACTTGCTTTTGGGCAAAGTAACTAACTGGAAGCAATTAGGCGGCCCGGAACAGGACATTGAAGTCTGGCTCGGTCCGAAAAATTCTCCGGAAAAGCGCTTCATTACAGAGGTACTTTCCAACGCGTTGAACCAGAAAATCGTGCTGAAAAATCATCCGGAAAACGCTGAACTATCCGATGATGATGACTACGAAGAAACACTTTTTGAGTTCTATGAAGCCGAATTGTATCCGGCTGGTTCAATAGGCATATCGTATCTGCAGGATTATCGTTATGAAGAGCCGGATGACCTGCGCATCCTGACCATCGACGGCGTCGAGCCTGACGCGCAGACTATACGTGACGGCAGCTATCCCTTTATTCAGACGTTTTATGGACTGATTCACGACGAGGACAAGGACAGCCGGGGAGGGCGGTTTCTGCAGTGGATGTTGTCGCCGGCAGGACAGCGAGTGGTTGAGGACGCCGGTTACGTTCCCGCCGCGTCAGCGAAGTGAGTACGTCCATTCCCGCGTGCGACTACGATGTGGCAATTGTAGGGCTGGGTCCGGCGGGCGCGACCTTGGCGCGACTGCTGGGGCAGTCGGGACGACTGCGTGTCATTGCTATTGACCGCAAACGGCCGGTTCAGCAGTCCGTCGCCGCTGTACCCGGCGCCCAGTCCGACCTGTGCAGCGGCTTTCGCAAGCCCTGCGGCGGCCTGCTCGCTCCCGACGCACAAAAGGCGCTATCGCGTTTTGGTCTAAGCTTGCCAAAGTCAGTGCTGGTTGACCCACAGATTTTTGCTGTGCGTACACTGGACCTCGGCGCGAATCTGAGTCGTGATTATCAGCGCTTTTACATGAATCTGAACCGCGCTGCCTTTGATGACTGGCTCATCTCTCTGATTCCGGCGACAGTACATTTGGAGCGGGACGCCTCGGTTATGAACGTCGGCCGTGTGGACGTCAACCAGCCCTTCGGGTCGGAAGGCGTCCCTTTGCGCGTTGTGTATAAGCGTCACGGGGACGACTATCCCCGAACCTGTACTGTCCGGGAGGTTGTCGGCGCTGATGGGGCGCGTTCGTTGGTGCGTCGCGCTTTCTTTCCCGACCGGACGCCACGCCAACTACTCTCAATTCAGGAGTGGTTTGTTGACGCCAATCCAGCGCCGCTGTATCTGTCGGTCTTTGACCCCGCGCTTACCCCTGCTTACTGTTGGGGTCTGTCAAAAGACGGCCACTTTGTGCTTGGTGGCGCCTTTGAGCGGGACGGCGCAAAGGAGCGGTTCGCTCTACTGAAAGAAAAGCTGGCTGCCCGGGATTTTGCTACTGCCAATCCACTGCGTCGGGAATCCTGCCCGGTAAACTTTCCCCATAGTGTACGCGATTTTTGTACTGGTGGCGAGAGGGTTAGCCTGATAGGGGAGGCGGCCGGGTTTATCAGCCCCAGTTCCTTTGAGGGTCTAAGCTACGCCTTCAACAGCGCGCTTGCCTTGGCTGACGCATTTCTCCGCCAGAGCAGCGGGGAAGGATTGCCCGTTTTGCCGTCCTCTGGGGCAGTGCAGAAGGATTATCACCGTGCAACGGCAGCGCTGCGGCACAAGCTGCTGTGCAAATGTGCGAAAGCCGCCATACTCTACAACCCGGCGCTGCGCCACCTCGTCATGCGCTCTGGCCTGCAAGCGTTGTAATCTCATCAGACATTTTTACCCTGTTGGGTCTTTTTTTTGCACCTGCTAATCTGCTGAATTAGTTTGTCAGTATAAAGTTTGCATTTAGAATCTTAAAGCATTATAATGATTGAGAACAAAGGCATTATTTCTAAAAAAGCTGATAGGAGGGACAACATGGTACGTCCGCCATCGGGAAAAGTGGTGCGCGCGGGACATCAGATTGGCGAGCAATTGACAACTTGGCGTAAGCTGCTGGGCTTGACAGCGGCGCAGGTGGCTGACCGTGCGGGGATAGCGCGTTCGACTTTGGCGCGCGTCGAAAAGGGCGAGGGCGGCGTGAACTTTCAGGCGGTACTGAGCATGGCGCGAGCCTTAGGCGTACTGGACGATTTGGTACGCGCGACCGACCCTTATGAAAGCGATTTGGGACGTGCCCGCGCCGACCAGCAGCTGCCGAAACGGGTGCGCTCATGAGCCGCTGGACGGTCAGCGTAAGCAGCGGTGATGACACCTTGGTTGTGGGGCAACTGTTTACCCACCAGCGTCGTGAACGCATGAGTTCCTCTTTCCGCTACGAACCCGGCTGGCTTGCTGCGCCACAAGCATATGCGTTAGAACCGGCGATGTCTCTGTCAGCTGGTGATTACGCCGTTTCGCGGGGTCTACCGCGCAGTATCCGCGATGCAGCGCCGGATCGTTGGGGGCGCAATCTGATTGAAAAACGCCTGCGGGCGCAATGGGCAGCTGCGGGGGATTTTCCCCGCAGGGTGACTGAATTGGATTATTTGCTGGGGGTATCTGACCATACGCGGCAAGGCGCTTTGCGTTTTTCCCTCGCGGACGGGCCGTTTCTGGCGGAGGGTCAGGAGATACCGAAACTAGTAGCCTTGCCAAAACTGCTGGCGGCATCGCGTCGGGTTGCGATGAACAATTTGTCTGGTGACGCTGGCGGTGCCGTGATTCAGACGGATGGTGCGGCAGCGATGGCAGCGGTAAAAACCCTGCTGGACGCTGGTACCGCATCGCTGGGCGGCGCGCGACCAAAAGCAGCCCTTGAAATAGATGGACATCTCTTCATCGCCAAGTTCCCCCATCCCGCCGACCGCTG
>JAIRWZ010000052.1 GCA_031268615.1 Actinomycetes bacterium
GCGCAGGCAACGACGCTGTCCGCAACAGGGATAAGGGGCATTGTATGAACGAGCAAGTAGACGCGTTGATATTGGCGGGTGGCGATGGTACCGTCATCGACCCTGTCGTTCCCGTGAAAGGATTGGTACCCATTGCCGGTCGCCCCATGACCGCCTGGGTTTTGGATGCTTTGCGTGCCGCAAGCAGCGTGCGGCGTATCGTACTGATAGCGCCCGAATCTGCAGGTTTGGACAACTGGGCTGACGTTGCTGACGACATCGTGCTGTCTAACGACGGTATGGCCGACAATATCGCGGCAGGTCTGGACGCACTCACTTGTGATATCCCGGTCATTGGCGTGACCAGCGATATTCCGATGTTGACGGCTGCGGCGGTGGATGATTTGGTGGCGCAAACCTTTGCGCGCAAGGTGCAGTTGAGCTATCCCCTGATGTTCGAGGATGACCTGCTGGCGCAGTTTCCGGGCAGTAAGCGCACGTTCATAAAGATTAAGGACGGGCGGGTGACGGGCGGCAATGCCATGGTGTTTGACCCGGCATTGTTTCGCCGGCTGACTGACTTTGCGCAAAAAGTGTTTGACGCGCGCAAGAGTCCGTTGAAGTTGGCGCGGATTGTTGGGCCAGCTTTTGTGGGGAAGCTGGTTGCCGGGCAGCTGGACCCTGGCGACGTCGAGCGGCGGCTACACAAATTGCTGGACGCGCAGGTAGCCGCGGTGTATACGCGACATGCTTGCCTGGGCGCCGACGTGGACAAGCCGGCGGATGTCGCGGTAGCTGTTGCGGCGTTAAGGGCCTAAGTTTCTGAAACTCTGCGAGGAGTAGCCTGCCCTTTTTTAGCTCGCTATTGTCGGGGCAGGACAGGGCAGGAGATAGGTAGGTAACAAGTCTGTGGCATGACCTTTGAACGCGTGCTTACTCTGCTAGACTAGCGCCGTCCGTATATTGACTTCGAGCAGAAAGGCGCTACGCGTGAGTGATCTGGAAAGTACCTTAAATCAAATTGTGCCTGAACCGGCTATTTCGCGCCGCCCTCGCGGTGGTCCACAAATGATATTGGTGCGTGAAGTGGTGAAGCGCTATGTCGCCGACCGCGCTGCCATCGATTTTCGCGGTCAGGACATCAGCATTGCCAGCGGCGAGTTCGTGTTCATTGTCGGCCACTCCGGTTCCGGCAAATCTACCTTCATACGTATGCTGCTGCGCGAGGTATTGCCCACCAGTGGCCAGATTGTGGTCGCCGGTCACGACCTGGCGCGTATCAAAGCCAGCAAAGTCCCGCTGCTGCGCCGCAACATTGGCTGCGTGTTTCAGGACTTCAAGCTGCTGCCGACCAAGACAGCTTTTGAAAACGTCGCCTTTGCGCTGCAGGTCATCGGCAAGTCCAAACACGTCATAAATACCCAGGTTCCCGAAGTGCTGCGCCTGGTGGGGCTGGAGGATAAAATCCACAGCTATCCCCACGAGCTATCCGGGGGCGAGCAACAACGTGTGTCAGTTGCCCGCGCGTTTGTCAATCGCCCACCGCTGCTGTTGTGCGACGAACCTACGGGTAACCTGGACCCGCAGACCTCGCTGGGCATTATGCGCTTGCTGGAACGTATCAACAAAACGGGCACCACGACGCTGATTGCCACCCATGACCAGGAAATGGTGAACTTTATGCGCCAACGCGTCATCGCCTTAGACGAGGGTCGGCTGGTGCGCGACCAGGATCGGGGGGTGTACGGCGATGTCAATTAACGTTGGCTATTTCCTGTCAGAGGCAGGAACCTCATTTCGCCGCAATTGGGTCATGAGCTTTGGCGCGGTGGTGACGATTTTCCTCTCGCTGCTGCTGATTGGTTCTTCGGTCATGTTGAGCATGATTGCCAATTCCATGGTGCAGGGCGTGGAATCGAAGGTCAGCATTCAGCTTTTTATTAAAGACGACGCGGCGGAACCAGACATTAACGTGTTGGAACGGACGCTCTCTACCAATGCCCTGGTGAAATCGGTGGCCTTTGTATCCAAAGAAGAGGCGCTGACAAAATTCAAGGTGCAAATGAAGGAATCCCCCGAAGTCATCGAAAACCTCGAGGGTAACCCGCTGCCGGCCTCGCTGGATGTTGAGCTGAAAGATTCGCGTAACGTCGAAAAAGTCGTGAAAATCATCAAAGATTCGCCCGAGTTCCCAAAAATCGCCGACCGTCCGGACCGTCCCGAACAGTCGCTAAAATACGGCCAGCAAATCATCAAAGCGCTGTTTCGCTTCACGCGTATCATTCGTTATGTGGGCAGCGTGTTCGTTATCATGTTGGTGGTGGTAGCGCTGATATTTATTAACAACACCATTCGCCTGGCAATATATGCCCGTCGCAATGAGCTGTCCATCATGCGTTTGGTGGGCGCGAGCAACTGGTTTATCCGCGCGCCTTTCATTCTGGAAGGCATTCTGCAATCGCTGATTGGCGCGACCCTTGCGATTTTGGTGATATCGGCGGTACGCACTTTCGCGCTGCCGAAAATTCAGGCCGCGATACCAATGCTGCATGTATCGGTGACCAATGTTGCGGTGGGGCAAATCTCCGGCATACTGATTGGCGTCGGTATTTTCATCGGCATAATAGGATCATGGCTCGCAATGCGCCGCTACCTCAAGGTCTAAAAAGGAGAAGTGAGTACGTCCATACATGTGTCCGCTCATGCGGCAAATGGTGGGCGGATAAGTAACGGGCTGGCAACGGGCGTAAACGGTGCGATGACATGCGGGTGCCGTTTGTGTTGCTCTCGCTATAATCAAAGCTCATGAATACGCACCGATTCTATAAAGCGTTTGCTTGTGTGGTCGCGATAATCATTGCCGCGCAGCCCTTTGTTGCGTATGCGGCAAAAGCTTCAGGAAGCGACGCCATCAAAGCTGCACAGGCGCAGGCCACCGCCGCCCGCAGCAAGCTGAATGGCATGAGTACCGCTGTTGAGGAGGCATCCGAGGACTACTACGCCGCCAAGGAAAAGACGGCTGCCACCACCGCTAAAATCAAGAAAAGCACCGCTGCCCTAAAGCAAGCCGAAGCCCAGCTGGTCGAAGCACGCGCACAACTGAACGAACGTAGCGCTTCTACCTACCGCAGTGGGGAACTGTCATTTTTATCCGTACTGATGGGCAGCGATTCTTTCCAGGACTTTGTCAGTCGTTTTGAGCTGATGCGTCGCATTGCCACGTCGGACGCTGACTTGGTGGTTGACGTGCGCAACGCGCGGGCGAAAATCGAAGCGACGAAGCAGCAGTTGAACGAACAACGCAGCGCAGAAAAGACTGCCGAGGCCAAAGAGCTGAAGGAATACAAGCGGGTCCAGGGTCTGTTGAACGCCCAGAAGAGTTATCTGGCGTCTTTGGATGCGCAGGTCAAGGATTTGATGGCTGCCGAACAGAAACGCGCCGAGGAACGTGAGCGGCGCAAGGCCGAAGAAGAACGCAAGCAACGCGAGGCGGAAGAAAAGCGCCGTCA
>JAIRWZ010000071.1 GCA_031268615.1 Actinomycetes bacterium
AAAAAGAGAAGTACCTTAAGACACAAAGATAAGACACAAAGATAAGACAGATAAGATAAGGACTACCTGATAGTGAAACCGGAAAAGAGAAAGGCACACCTAAAGACCATGCGCAGATACCTCATAACAACTCTCATGTGTTGCTTACTTGTAAGCGCAAGTCTTTTGTGCCTTTCTCTTCTTTCGGCACCTGCCCGGGCAGATGAGATACCCGTAGAAGGATACGTTGCCCCAAGTGTCTTTCCCAATCCTTCTCCGGACGCAGACAAAATAGCTGAAAAGGTAAAAGAGAGCGTCCCTAAAGTAACAAGTCCCACTCACACAAAAAGTAGCGTAACAGACACTACGGTGCGAACCGGACAAGACGCTGAAGCAGTTAAGCTCTCTCTCACTGCCCTTTGTGTCAGTGCACTGGCACTAATCTGTTTGTTCTTCTTATCAAGAAGAGACAAAAGAAAAGAAAGAACAGTCAAAGAAAGCAGACATCCACAAACACATACGTCTCCAAAGACAGGTCTGGTACTATGACAGACATGGAAGCAGAGACAGACAACATAACCCAAACAAATAAGAGACCAGAAAAGAAAGAAAAGAAGAAGAAGAAAAGAGTACTGCTCTGGATTATAGCTATCCTTGTCTTCTTAGTCTCTTTAGCTATCCTCTTACATGAACTTGGTCTCTTTCGCTGGCCATGGGAAAAGCCGCCGCTGGTCGTTGCCGGAGACTTGTTTCCGGGAAGTGGGGGAGCAGATGATGGTCACTTAAGTGACATGACCGAAAAAGAAATACAAAAGCAAATGCAAGAGTTGGTAGACGCCGCTTACTTCTCTTTTAAGATAAACGCTCGTCCCATCTTTGAAAACAGCTCATCAGAGGGAACCCTTGAAATAGAAAACCCTTCCTATAATATCTATCCGATGGTTGTACAAATCACTCTTGACAGCACAGACGAGGTTATTTATGACTCAGGAGGAATACTGCCTGACCACCATATCAATAACGCAAAGCTTTTAGTGAGACTTCCCAAAGGAGTACACAAAGCAACCGCTCATATAAATGCCTATGACCCAAAGACCAAACAGCTTCAAGGGACACAGTTGGCCCATTTAGAGATAACGATTAAGAAGTAGGCTCTCTTCTTTTCTGATGGTCGGAGACTAGAGCGGTTTGGTGCATTTCCAGGGCCAGGCTGATATTTAAGAGGTGTGCCGTCGCGTTCAAGTCCAGACCCAGCAGGCTTTCTATACGCTTCAGGCGTGCGCGCAGGGTATTCACGTGGATAAATAAGGCGTGGCTGGTTTCTGCGTACGAGCGATTGCGTGCCAGAAAGGTTTGCAGTGTCAGGAGTAATTCGCTGTGGTGGTCGCGGTCCCAGTCCAGCAGTGGTTGGATATGGCGCTGCTGCATTTCGTCCAGAAAGAGTCGGTTGACCGCGCCGCGGTCATCGGTCAGGAGCTTCAGGACGCCCAGCCCGGCGTAAGCCTGCAGACAGTGGCCGTTGCGGTTGGTACGCAGGAAGGTCAGAGCTTGATGGGCTTCGCGGTAGGCGGTGGAGAGGGAAGAGAAGGGGTGGGGGTCGCTGACACCTGCCAGTAAGCTGTCATCGGTATAGTAGGCGCGCATGGCATGCAACAGCGTTTCGCGCAAGGCAGGGTTTTGTTCAAACGATTCGCCCAGAAGCAGGACCCAATAGCGTCGGCGCGTAAAGACGGGTATCTGGCGAAAGCATGACTCCTGGGCAACCAGAAAGTCCTCCAAGCCTTCCAGACGCACCATGTCCATGAATTCGCGCAGGGAACTTGTCCGCTGGCTTCGAACCAACATCAGGCGGTAGCGCTCTTCCAAATGCAGACCTAAAGCTATACCGTATTCAGTCCGGGACGCTTCGGTTTCCGGCCCGGAATCCAACAGCTCATCTAAAATCATGCGGCGATAGTGCAGGTGCTTTTTCTGGAATTCCCGGTACAGCTGTCTGCGCAAAACATAGGTGGCAGCGACGGTTTCTAATTGGGCAATGCGCGCACCGCTAAGTTCCGAACCTTCCGTGTCAGAGAGGACCAGCAGTTGGGCTACGACTTCATCGGCTGCCTTGACCGGGAAAAAGAGGATACGGGGATGGGGTTGTGCGCCGTGGGAATGGGGAGGCGTCCAACTGCTGCCAAACGCCGGCTCTTGTGCGCGGGAATATCCCAGAATCTGATGGTTTGTCAGGTCTCTTGCGCGAAAATCGGCGAGCAGGGTCTTCCAATCGACGCCGGGGCTGAAATCGGTCAGACGCCAATCGCGGTTCATAATCGCCATCGGTTGTTCTGATATGTGGTGCAGGGCAGCGCAGAGATTCGCAAAGGTTTTTTCCTGAACCAGTGATTCCGTTAAGGTACGGTGAAAATGCTCTGCTGTATCCAGCTCGGTCAGATGGCAGCGCAGGATTGCCTGGGAGATGGGCGCTATGGTTTCGCTCCAGCTGTAATGGTTCGGGTTGACGATGATGGGCAGGTGGTAGTGGTCGCACAGGGCGCGAATTGTGTCATTAAGATACCTCCGGTATTTCTGTTTCGTCAAAATGCCGGCAATGTTTTTGCGCGCCAGGCGTTTGAGGTAGTCGGGCGTGATAGTGCTTTCCCAAAAGTCGCCAATAGTCAACAGTTCGTCTGCATGAACCCATCGGTCCATACGAACGGTATCCATGATGGTAACGGAGGTGATGGGCCGGGTAAGGGATTGTTCGTCGCCAAGGATTTCGGCCTGTTTGCAGACCTCTAACTGTAATACATCGCCTACTTGCAAGCGTTGAGGCATGGGTTCACGTTCCTTTGTATAAGCGTACAATTTTACGAGTAAATGATTATAGCATTGTCCAATTGCAGGTAAACGCGTTCTTTCTATACACTAACTTTACAGGGAAGAGAGATTCCACAGAAAAGAATATGTTTCTGCGTGTCATCGCGGGACCAATCCCGGACAGAAAGGACGTACAAGAGGTGCGCTGTAATTTTCAAGGTAAAGATTATTTGGCTTTCAAAGACATGAGCCCCGAAGAATTGGCGTTTGTCACCAAGCTGGCGTTGGACTTCAAGAAAAAATGGACCGCGCGTGAGCCACACGAGTATTTCCGAGGTCAGGTCTGGGCTGCGCTGTTTGAGAAAAACAGCACGCGCACGCGCAACGCTCTGGAGCGTGCCGCGGCTGATTTGGGCATCCGGCTGGTCTATCTGCGCCCCGATGAAATGCAGATGACACGCGGCGAGCCTCTGAAAGATACGGCTCGTATTCTGGACCGCTATTTTGACGGTCTGTTCATTCGTACCTTTGGACATGAAATCGTTGAAGAATGTGCCGCCTGGATGCGCCATCCCGTCATAAATGGCCTGACGTCTCTGGCGCACCCCACCCAGGGCATTGCGGACATCATGACGATACAAGAGAAAAAGGGGGACTGCCGGGGGCTGAAATTATGCTATGCCGGCAACCTTTATAACGTCGCCTACACCACGATGATTGCCTGTGCGTCCTTTGGTATCCACATGGATCTGGCCTGTCCGACCGAGCTGGTTCCGAACGCTGACCTGTGGGACGAGACACAGCGGCGCGCGGCGGTCAGCGGCGCGCGGATTCGCCTGATACAGGACTTTGACCAGGCGCTGGCAGGCGCAGACATTGTGTACGGCATGTCGCATTACAGCATGGGACAGAGCGACGAAGAGGTGTCCCACCTGAAAGCGATATTTGCGCCCTATCAAATTACCACCGAAGCGATGGCGAAAGCCAAACCCGACGCTCTGTTCATGCACTGTCTACCCGCACATCGCGGCGAAGAAGTCACGGATGAAGTTATGGAAAGCCCCCAGTCGGTAATTTTCGATGAGGGGGAAAACCGCATGCACGCTATCAAAGCGATTTTGAGTGTCGTCGCCGTGAGCTAGATTCCAGGCGCCTATCCTACACAAAAACCACCGATGAGAGGAGTATCGTCCCATGTCAGTTGTTGAAACATCCCCCACACTGAAAACCCCTGAAACGCCAAAAGCCGCGCTCGCCGTCTATGTCTCCAACGCGACCAACACCCTGCGCGAGGTGATTTGTTGCCCGCCCACCTACTATGTCTTTAACGCGATTAACGAAATCACCAAAGCCTGGATGGAACAGGGCGAAACCGAGCGCAACGAACAGATGGTGACGGAATGGCGCTCCATGACCGACGCCTACCGCGACCTGGGGGTTACGGTTCACGAGGTGGCCCCGGACCCGAACCTGGAAGTCATGACCTTCACGCGCGACTTTGGCGCTATGGTACGCGAAGGCGCCATCATCGGGCATTTCCGCCATCCCGTGCGCCAGGCTGAAACCGCGCGCTATGAGGCGAAACTGAAAGAGCTGGGCGTACCCATTGTGGCACGTTGCAACGCCGGTTGTTTTGAGGGCGGAGACTTCTGGATGCTCGACGACCACACGCTGGCCTTCGGCCTGGTGGACCGCACTGACCTGTTCGGCGTCGCCAACCTGCGCGAGCAGCTGGAAAAATACGGCTACACCGTTGTTGGCGTGCCCGTCCCGCCCGACAACTTGCACCTGGATATGGTGTTCAACATCGTGGCGCCGGGCATTTGCCTGGCAGTCACGCAACAGCTGCCCCATCCCTTCCTGGAAATGCTGCGCCGTCGCCACTTCACGATTATTGACGTTGCTCCGGAACTGGTCTTTCAGCATGGCGCCAACGTCCAGGCGCTGGGAGACGGCCGGGTGCTGGGTATCAAAAACAACGCGACGGTCAACGCCGCCCTGAAAGCCGAGGGGCTGGATGTCATTGAGCTGGAGCTGGCCCAGCTGCTGAAAGCCGGAGGAGGTCCGCATTGCTCGACCTTTCCCGTGCGCCGTGACCCCAGTCCGACGGAGGTTGACAAATGAGGGATACCACAGAAGTGAGTACGTCCATTGGCCCCGATTCCACCGTTTCAGCTGACCACAGCGTGCCCGACAGCAAAGGCAAACGCTGGCATATTCTGATTAGCGACTATCCTGATTCGATGATGGCCAGTCATGATATGGAAATAGCGCTATTGCGCCAAGCGCTGGAAGGGCCGGAGGCTGGGGAAACGGCTCGTCCGGTTGACGTGGAAGTCTATGCCTTCCAGGAGACGGCACGTGTGGAATTTACCAAAAAACTTGCGTGGGCAGACGCTGTATTGACGGCCTTCACACCGATTAACGCCGGGTTGTTGTTAGCTTGCCCGCGTCTGAAAATCATTTCCTTGAACGCAACCGGATACGACAATGTGGACCTAAACGCCGCGACGCAATGCGGCGTCGGCGTCAGCCCAGTGGGAGAATACTGTACCCACGACGTTGCGGAATACACCCTTGCCTTGCTGTTGGCGCTTTTGAAAAATCTGAAACATTACGGCGACGAAGTCAGTCGGCGAGAAATCTGGAGCTATAGCTCTGTCCGGCCAAACCCCCGACTTTCTGACTTGACGGTGGCAATTTTTGGTCTTGGCCGTATCGGGCGCGCCGTGGCAAGCAAGCTTCAGAGCCTTAAGCCTACGGTCATTGCGCACGACCCCTACGTTGACCCGGCGCTGGCCGCAAAGCTGGGGGTAGCGTTGGTGAGCAAAGAGGAAGCCTTGGCACGCGGAGACGTCATCAGCAATCACATGAAGTTAGATACGGACACCCGCGCCTACTTCGGCGCGGATGAGTTCGCGGCGATGGCACGCCACCCGTATTTTCTGAATCTGGGACGGGGACTTAGCGTTGATGAAGAAGCGCTGGCCACCGCCTTAGATGAAGGCCGCGTATCCGGGGCAGGTCTGGACGTACTCACTGATGAAACTCCTCGGCTGAAACAGCATTGCTTAAATGGGCGCGATAACGTGATTATTACGCCGCATGCCGCTTTTTATACGACATCGGCGGTGGAGGATTTGCAACGGATTTCGGTCATGAACATTGCGTATTTTCTGCGTGGGGAAACGGAGAAGGTGTTTCGTCTGGTTAATAATCCGGACAGGTCCATAAGGAGAGAGAGGTAAGGCTATGGTTGAAGCGTTAAAGAAGAAGGGGGAAAGGCGGTCGCTGAACCCATTCGTCACGATTTTTGTGGTGATTGTGCTGGTGGCCATTCTGACTTGGATAATTCCGGGTGGTAGCTATCAGCTGGACGACGCTGGCAACGCCATCGCGGGCACCTACCAACGCGTTGCTGCCAACCCGCAGGGCTTGTGGGACATTTTTATGGCGCCCATCATCGGTATGGTCGGGAACGATATGGTGGGCGCGGCGATTGCCGTTTCGCTGAATGTCATGTTTTTCAGCGCGTTTCTTGAGATGATTGACACCAGCGGGGCGCTGACCACTTTTCTGAAGCGTATCGCCGTCAAAAACAAGGGGCAGTCTACCGTGCTGATTTGTCTGCTGGTGGCGGTCATGATGGTGCTGGGCACGGTGACCGGCTCGTATGAGGAAGGGTTCGTGTTCCTGCTGATTTTCCTGCCGATTTTGATTGGCATGGGGTTAGATACCATCACCGCGCTGGCAGTGGTCGTGGTGGGTACGCAGATGGGGTGTCTGGCTTCGGTCATCAATCCCTTTTCGGTGGGGATTGCGTCGGAAATCGCCGGCATTTCTCCGGGCGACGGCATGTTGCTGCGTGCTGCGCTGTTGGCGCTGGGGTATGTGTTCGCGTGCTTTTTTATCTGCCGCTATGCCAATCGGGTGCAGAAGGACCCGTCGAAGTCGCTGCAGGCTTGGCGTCGCGCGGAGGACGTGGCGGAGTTTGGTGGCGAAGAGGGCGGGGGTTGCGTGGGTGTGGCTGGTGGTGCTGGTGAGGGCGCTGGGGGTGGCGCTGGTGCTGGTGAGGTTGCGGTGGCTGGCGGGGACGGTGCTGGTGGTGCTGGTGTTGGTG
>JAIRWZ010000014.1 GCA_031268615.1 Actinomycetes bacterium
CAGCATGAACGAGCGGTTCACCACACGTGCCGGTCTCACCCCGACCAGCTCGGCGCCTTCCGGTGACTGTTCGTTGGCGCGCATGGACGCGCCGAATTTTGTCCGGTAATACACCACCAGAAAAATACCCAGAACCGCCAGTAACGCTACCACCAACACCAAGGTCTGCACCTCTACGCGCAGGGCGGCTTTACCGCCACCCCCCAAAACCAGCACCTGCCGCGCAAACAGAGTAGGCATGGTGTGTTCATCCGGGCCGAAAGCGTGCAGAGCTATTTGTCGCAACAGCACCGACGCGCCGATAGATATCATCACGGTACGTACCATTGAATCTTTCCCTAAGGGCTGAATCAGCGCCCTGTCAAAGACCCAACCCAGCGCCAACGAACCCAGTAGCGTCAGTACAATAGCCACCCACACGTTCATCCCAAGCGACAGCAGCGTAGCCGTGGTCAACCCGCCCAGGGCGACAAACTCGCCCTGGGCAAAGTTAATGGACCCGGTGGCCAGATAGACAATCACAAACCCCAGCCCGACCATGGCGTAGAGCGCCGCCGGACGCAGCGCGCTAATTAACGTTTGTAATGCCATCAGCGCCATCAGCACTGGGCGCGCCGACTGTCCAGACACCGTCAGTCATCGTGAACAAGGAAATGTCGTCAATGCCCAAACCATTATGATCAGTCGCCGAAAAGGTAAAGGCGCCACCATACCCAACCACCCCAGCAGTGGTATCCAGCTGCGCCAACAACGAAGCGCCGTCAATGTCGGCCGCACTGTCCACCTTTTCCGCAGCAGTAGCAAACAGTTTCAGTGCGTCATAGGCGTGCCCGGCAAAAATATCAGGAGGTTCGCCCAAGTATTTTTCCGCGTCCTCATAAAAGACATCCATCGTCTCACGCTCTGGCGTGCCCGCGTCCCAGGCCTCCAGTACATAACTACGTCCGGTGATAATCACAAATCCTTCGGTCGCGTTTCGGGCGCCATCGACAAATTCGCTTCTGGCCTGACCACTGCCGCCGTACCACGGCAGCTCTACCCCGGCATTTTTTGCCTGATTCACGATGGTCACAGCCTCTTTGCCCGCATTCCACATCACGATAGCCTGTGCGTCGGAAGCCTTAATGCGTGCTACCTGGCCACTCATATCGGTGTCGCCCGGCGCAAAGGTCAAATCTTCCACAAAACTAATCCCATACGCAGGAGCTTCTTCCAGCGCTATGGCGCGGCCATCTTTGCCATAGCCACCCGAATCAGTCACCAGCGCGACTTTCGCTATGCCTTGGGTTTGCAAATACTTGAGCAGATTGCTGATAAGCAGCTTATTGGTCCAGGGAGTCTGGTACACATTAGGAGAGAGTTCGCCGGTAATCACGTTGCCACCGGCCATAGATATCTGGGGAATACCCGCAGCCTCCACCAATTGACGAATCGCCATCGTAGCGCCGGTTCCGCTGGAACCCAAAATGGCCACCACCCGGTCTCGTTCAATCAGTTTCTGTGCCGCACTGACGGCTTTGCTCTCGTCCGTTCCGTCGTCTTCGATGATGAGCTTCACCGGACGCCCCCCAATGCCGCCAGCCGCGTTAATCTTTTCGACTTCGGCCTGAAACACCTTCTCCTGAACGGCCCCCAACGAAGCGTAGGTGCCAGTCTTAGAAATGATGGCACCTACGGGAATCGGATCTGAGCTATTACGCGACGAAACATCGCCGCTTTTCGCGCAACCAATTAAACCCGTCAGTGCCACTGCCAACGCGGCCAACAAAGTCGCGAAGGTGCGCAGTAGCTGCCTTCCTCTCACAGATATCACTCTCCTTTTCGTGTCCGGGACGAGGCCCGCTGCCCCGTCCTCCCTCTGTGATTACTTCCCGCCAACGCAGCTTTCCATCAACGCGTCACAGCGCGTCAATGTCGGCCTGCGTCAATACAGGTATCGAACTATCTTGCAACAGTTTGCAGGCTCTGTCAACA
Source organism: Actinomycetes bacterium (assembly GCA_031268615.1). GTDB lineage: Bacteria > Actinomycetota > Coriobacteriia > WRKU01 > WQUG01 > JAIRWZ01. The sequence goes on from JAIRWZ010000014.1 coordinate 1,975, forward strand.
TCCGCCACACTGATTGCCAAATATCGTTCTACCAGCGAATACGCATATTCTACATTCACGCCAGTATCAGAAATATCCCTCAACACAGCCGCCAGCCCACCGGGTCGGTCCACGGATAAGTCCACGACTAACACCTCATCTACCGAGGTCGTAAACCCTTTTTGAGTGAGTGCGTCCATCGCCGCCACCGTCCCATTCAGTATAAAACGTACGATACCGAACCCGACCGTGTCGCTGATAACAAAACCTCGAATGTTAGCGCCAGCCGCAGCAACCGTTTCCGTAATATCTGCCAGCCGCCCAGCCTTATTCTCCATAAACACACTCAACTGCTGCACCGCCATATTTCGCTCCTTGTCATCGTTTAAGCTGCTGCTATTGTAACGCACTACAGGGACAGTTTGCCGATGAACGAGATGGGACATCACAAATTGCTAAATGCGGAGCTTACTATAGCGCCTACCGAAAAGAGATAAATAATCCAGATAACAACACCAAAAATGAAACTTACCAATGCCCCGGTTCCAGCAGAATTGGCGGGTCCGGGCTTATCATCTTTCCAAATCAAATATAAGACCAAGCCTACAACCGGAATGAAAAACCCCAAAACCGCGTAGCCAAAATTTGGTTCGATATCTTGCGGTTTTTGCGCAGAGCTTGTCTGCACTTGCGCAATGACTGAAGCCAGCTCTGTTGTTGTCAGCTCTGGCTGCTGCGCACCACACTTGGGGCAAAAGGTATCATCAAATGCAATTGTCTTCTTACATGTTGCGCAAATTCGAGAAGGTTTTTCGGAAGCATTTCTATTCACTGAAACTGCCCTTTTTAAGGGGTCCACATTTCTTGATGGCGCTATCACAGATTCACCTGCCCAGAATGATTTGCCCAGCAGTAACAAGTCCCCGTCGTTCAAATCGCCTAGTAGCTCTTTGCCATCACGCATAACCTCATTTGTCCATTGGGTCCCATTCCAATAACGGAATTGTCCGTCGTCATAAGGATCTTGATACCATTTAGCGCGCGGTACCTTATCTGTCTCTTTCAATTTTGCCTTGCAGAAACAGCAAGTTTCGCGTGCGTCAGCATTAGGATATGTACAAAAATAACAGACCTTCATAGTTGCCCCTTTCAACAGTATCTCTACATCGTATTA
>JAIRWZ010000015.1 GCA_031268615.1 Actinomycetes bacterium
ACCAGCGCCGCGGGCGGTTCGCTACTTCGACGGGGGATTCGTGTAAGGCGGCAAAGTCGCCCAAAGCGGCTTCGTCGCCGGCCACTTGGGGGAATACCGCCGTGGTTGGTTCAGAAGGAGAAGTGAGTACGTCCATGCCCGCCGGATTGTTGTTAACGTCAGTCACCGCATCCAGCAGTTGAGTAATCTCCTCGTCACTGGGTTCAGCGGCAGATGAGATACCCTCAACGGCGGGTGAGGAACCGTCAACAATTGAGGTTGCTTCTGCCGCCGACGTTGCTTCCGGTGTTCCCTCACCGTTAACGTCAGCGGCGCGAACCTCATCATCCAGCAGGTCACGCAGGTCAATATGCTCCTCATCGGCAGACATGCTACTCCTTCGGGTCTCGGTGCCGTGGTACTGATGGAAGTATAACATGAGTGGACGTACTCACTTATGAGAAGAGCGTTGCCGTTCAGGTATACTGGAGCGATGGTAATCCCTGAGACGAAAGGACAGTGTGGGACAGACATTTACAGCGCCGAAAGGCATGATTGACCTGCTGGGTTCTGGCGCGGCGGCTTGGGAGCGCGCGCAGACGGTGGCGCGTGAGGTGTTTGCGCGCTACGGGTACGCGCCGATATACACGCCGCTGGTCGAATACACCGAGGTGTTCGCGCGCGGCATTGGCGAGGCGACCGATGTTGTCGGCAAAGAGATGTATAGCTTTGAGGATCGCGGTGGGCGCGGCCTTAGTCTGCGGCCGGAAAACACGGCCGGGGTGGTGAGAGCTGCCATTGACGCGCACCTGACAGACAACGGGGGCGGCGCAAAGCTGTACTATGCGGGGCCGATGTTTCGCTACGAACGTCCGCAGAAGGGACGGCAGCGCCAGTTCTATCAAATCGGCGCCGAGGCGCTGGGCTTTGCTGCGCCGATGGCTGACGCGGAAATGATTCTCATGCTGTGGGACTTTTTCTGCACCCTGGGCTTGCCGGCTGAACGAATGCGTCTGCTGCTGAACTCGATGGGGGACGGGGACTGTCGTCCCGCCTGGCGCGATGAGGTCGCCGCCTTTATTCGCAATCACGCCCACGAGCTGTGCGAGGACTGTGTGCGGCGGGCTGATACCAACCCGCTGCGGGCCTTCGACTGCAAAAACGAGTCTTGCCGCGCAGTGTTTGAGGGCGCGCCGCCGCTGACCGGCGCGCTGTGCGACGACTGCGCGCGGCACTTTGCGCAGGTGCGCGCGTTGCTGGACGCGGCCGGGCTGGACTATGTGCTGGACCCGACATTGGTGCGGGGTCTGGACTATTACACGCGCACGGTGTTCGAGATTCAGGTTGATGATGGGCTGGGTTCACAGAATGCCATCGGCGGGGGAGGACGCTACGACGGGTTGTTTGAACAGCTGGGCGGCAGGCCCACGCCGGGCATTGGCTTTGCGATTGGCTTTGAACGCAGTCTGCTGGCGATGGAGGCGGCGGGCGTGGACGCGCCGGGGGAGGGCACCGCTACGGTATATGTGGCGGTGGCAGGCACGGGCGCGGGCCTGCGGGAAGCGGCCTTTGCGCTGGTGACGCGTCTGCGCGCGGCGGGCATTGCCGCCGTCACTGACCTCACGAACCGCAGCTTGAAGGCGCAGTTTAAGCAGGCAGACCGCGCCGGCGCGCGTTTTGTGGCCGTCATGGGTGACGACGAGCAGGCCCGCGGTGGCGTGACCCTGCGCAACATGGACAGCAAGCGCGAAGAGTTTGTGTTGGCAGACGACATCGTGTCCGCCTTGTTCGCTCTGTCTCCGGACCTGTCCGCACAGGCAAAAAACCCGACCAGATGACACCTTAGAAGGGAAACTGACAGGTATGTTAGACAATTCGTATTCAACCCGCACGCACGTTAACGCCCAACTGGATGCTGACGTGGTCGGGCAGAAAGTTACGCTGGCCGGCTGGGTCGGCCGCCGCCGCGACCATGGCGGCCTGATTTTCATCGACTTGCGCGACCGCAGCGGCATTGCCCAGCTGGTCTTTGACCCACAGCACGCGGCGGCGTCCGGTGTGGAAGCCTTCCACGCGGCAGAGACGGTCCGCCCCGAATGGGTCATTACCGTCACCGGCCTCGTCCGCCCGCGCCCTGACAGCGCCGTCAATCCCCACCTGCCGACCGGCGCCATTGAAATCCTGGTCGAAACCCTGACCGTACTCAACCGGGCCAACACCCCGCCCTTCGAAATCGCCGACGGTATCGAAACTGACGAAGCGCTGCGCCTGCGCTGGCGTTATCTGGACATTCGCCGCCCGGAAATGACGAAAATCCTGGAACTTCGCTCCGCCGTGACCGCCGCCGTCCGCACCGCGCTGTCTGCGCGCGGCTTCTTAGAAATCGAAACCCCGATACTGACCAAAGCCACGCCGGAAGGCGCGCGCGACTTCATCGTTCCGGCGCGCCTGGCTCCAGGCAAGTTTTACGCCCTGCCGCAGTCCCCGCAGCTCTTCAAGCAGCTTACGATGGTCGCGGGTCTGGAACGCTATTACCAAATCGCGCGCTGCTTTCGCGACGAGGACCTGCGTGCCGACCGCCAGCCCGAATTCACTCAAATCGACATCGAACTATCCTTCGCGACCGCCGACGACATCATGCGCCTGACCGAGGACCTGATGCACGCGGTCATGGCGCTGGTCGGTACCGCCCTGCCCGACCCCCTGCCGCGAATCAGCTGGCACGACGCGATGAATCGCTACGGTTCCGACCGTCCGGACACGCGTTTTGGTCTGACGCTGGTGGATTTGAGTGAGTACGTCCAGCACAGCGATTTCAAAGTATTTGCCAGCGTAGTCGCACAGGGCGGCGTGGTCAAAGCAGTCAATGCAAAAGGCGCCGGGGATTGGGCGAGGTCAAAATTTGACAGCCTAAACCAACTTGCACTGGACCTGGGCGCAAAAGGTCTGGCGTGGATAGCGTTTCCGTCCGATGGCGGCGTCAAAAGCCCTATTGCGAAGTTCTTCTCTGAAGAAGAGATGGCAGCCATCAGGCAGGCGGCAGGGGTAGAGGCCGGCGATACCATCTTTTTCTGTGCCGGAGACCTGGACCTGTCCAACGAAGTTCTGGGGGCGGTGCGTCTGCGCCTGGCCGAGGAGCTGGGGATAGAGCGCCGTGGCTTTGACGCCTTATGGGTCACGGATTTTCCGCTCTTTGTCCGTGACAAAGAAACCGGACGCTGGACAGCCAATCACCATCCTTTCACGCGTCCCTTCGACGAGGACCTGTCTTTGCTGGAAAGCGAACCCGGCTCTGTCGGTAGCTACAGCTATGACCTCGTGTTAAACGGATACGAGGTAGGCGGTGGTACCCTGCGTATTCACGACGCTGACTTACAGTTGCGTATTCTGGAAATCCTGGGACATGACAAGCAGGCAGCCGAGGAGCAATTCGGGTTTTTACTGGAAGCGCTGCGCTTCGGCGCGCCCCCGCACGGCGGCATTGCCTTAGGGCTGGATCGCCTGATTATGATACTGGCGGGACGCGACAGTATTCGCGACGTCATCGCCTTCCCCAAGACCAGCAGCGGCGCCGACCTGATGACGGCGGCCCCCGCCCCGGTCACCGACCGTGCGCTAAAAGACCTGGGGATAAAGCCAGACGTATAGGGACACCGGTACAAAACTCACCTGCCATTTCACCGTGTCTTGTGGCATCCAACTCTGTAGGGACACCTTTCGAGCCGTG
>JAIRWZ010000027.1 GCA_031268615.1 Actinomycetes bacterium
GGCAGCCACCAACGTGGAAGCCACTATCCCCACCACGCCGTCGCCCACGTCGCGCGGCGGCGCACAAATGGCGATGTCTGGCACGCCCGCCACCTGCGCCGGTATCACGTTCATCAACACCGACGACGGATAGTCCGCCCGGCCACCCGGCGCGTACACGCCCACCCGAAAGATGGGCGTCACCTTTTGCCCCAGTAACACGCCGGGACGAGTGGTCTCGAACCAGGACTGCTGCACCTGCCGCTGATGAAAGTCACGAATACGCTGGGCAGATTGAGTGAGCGCGTCCACTACTGCCGCGTTGACCCGCGTATAAGCAGTCTCAATCTCTGCACGGGTAACGCGGGGATTGCTCACGTCAACGTCATCGAAACGCAAGGTCAGCTCGCGGACAGCAGCGTCTCCTCCGTCGCGGACAGCGCTGACAGTGTTGGACGCACTCGCTTCTATTTTTGCTGAAATCCCCCCGCTACGGTTCAGGATAGACGGGGTCAGGGGCATTCCCGCGGCTAAATCAATTCTTCTGAGCATATTCCACCCACCTTTTCAGGTCATCGGTCAGTTTCGTTATGCGACGGTCGCTGCGCGCCATCGTCGGGTTGGCCACGAAGCGCGCCGTTGAGGGCAGGACGTATTGCAGAATGCGCAGATCATTTTCGCGCAAAGTCGTACCCGTCTGCGTGATGTCAACGATGACGTCGGCGATACCGATGAGCGGCGCCAGCTCGATATTGCCATTGAGTTTGACGATTTCGACGCTTATGCCCGCGTCATCGAAATACTGCTGCGCCAGACGCGGATATTTGGTGGCAACGCGCACGATACCGAGGTCCCGTGACAATTCGTGCAGGGTTCTGGTCTCGCTGTTTGGAGCCGCCACGACAAATTCACAGGCGCCAAAGCGCAAGTCCACCAGTTGGAGCAGCGGGAAGTCTGCTTCCATCAAAATGTCCCGTCCGCCAATTCCGCAGTCTGCCGCGCCACGCGCAACATAGATGGCCACATCACTCGGTTTGGCGATGATGATTTCGACCTCATCGTTTACGAGTATGAGGGTTCGCCCGGGCGCGTCTAACCCGGCAACCTCGATATCACAGCCACGTAAGGCAGCGATGGCATTGGGATACAAGGTGCCCTTCGGTATGGCAATGCGGAGCTTTCTGTGCGTCTGCCCAGCAGCAGAGACGCTGGGTGGCGCAGAAGAAGGTGGCGCGGACAGGGTTTGTTGGCGGGTCTGCTGCTGAATCTGTTGATGGGCCAGCGCGCGCTCCAGTAAATGCAATTCGTAGACAAAGCCGGCTGCCGGCAAATCGCGACCGAACTCTGCCAACAGACGGTCATAGCGACCTCCCACGCCCAGAGGGGGTCCGGCACAGGGTGCATACAGCTCAAAGACCATGGCGGTATAGTATTCAAAGGTTGGCATGACCGAAAAATCTATGACAACCTGATGTTCGAAGCCTGCCGCAACCAGTGCCTGATAACTGGTCTGTAGACGTTGAACCTGGTCCGGCAGTTTCACGTCCACCGCAGCCAGCAAATCCCGCGCTTGAGTCAGGGCGTCCGCGCCCCCACGCAGGTCCAAAATAGCAACCAGCGCCGTTGACAGTGCAGCGGGCAGCTTTGCGTCAGTCACCAGTTCGCGTACCCGGATAAAATCCCCTCGTATCGCGGCAGTTCGCATGTGCGCTTTCCAGTTTGCGTCCAAACCGCCGACCTCTACCGCACGGTCTGCCAGAGCTTCCAATACCTCCAAATCCGAAAGGTGCAGCGTCACATCCTTGATACCTGCCGCCGCCACACCGTCCAGCGCCAGACGCAGTAGTTCAATGTCTCCCAGCTCGCCGGACAGACCAATACATTCAATTCCCAGTTGTGTCAGCTGACGTTCACTGCCCCGCAGGGATTCCTGTTCACGAAAAACCTCAGCACGATAACGCAGACGGTACGGGGGCTCTACGTCGCAAAAGCGTTGGGCAACAACCCTGGCCAAGGGCAGGGTGACATCGGTTCTTAAGGAAAGCAGACGTCCGTCCACGTCCACAAAACGGAAGGCGTCGTGCGTCATCTGCGCCTGAGTGCGACCGGAAGATACGGCGTCATAGTAGTCAATCGTCGGCGTTTCAATCAGCCCATAACCAGAAGCTTCAAAACAAGCGGCGACAGAAGCGCCTATTTCCTCGCGTCTCCGGGCTTCCGCCGGTAATATATCCCGAAAACCCCTGGGTCGTTGCATTTCCACACTACTCCTCGCATTATAATCAGCGCTGTCACCCAGCGGCCTGTCTTCGCTGCTCCCTCCACAATTGCGCCGGGAGCAGACGATTGAGATACAATAATATATCACAACAGAGAGCTAAAGTGCAACCTCTTTTCAGATATCTGGGCCTCTCGCCCCTCTCTCCCTAATCTTCCCGCTCCCCTTGTTGTCAGTTTATCAAAAGTCGCTTACAGGTCGGACAAATCTCGAAGTCATCCGCATCCTCCAGCCCGGCGCGCATACTGGCTGGTACGGGGACTTGACAGGCGCCACATTTTCCGCCCTCGAACCGCGCCACGCCCACGCCATCTTTTGCGTCACGAATTTTCTCGTAGCGTTTCAGCGTGGTCGGTGCCACAAGTGCAGAGAGTTGTTCGCGCACCGTTAGCAATTCCGCGCGGGCATGCTGGACTTTTCGCTGTAAATTCCGGTATGCCTCCAGCTCTGTTGTTTCCAGCTCACGCAGACGATTCATTTTTTCTTGCGTATCCAGTCGTGCTTCAACGAACCCTTGCTTGCGCTCCATCAGTTGCAGCTCGTCATATTCCAACTTTTCGCGACGTTTTGCCAGGCTTTCCAATTCGGCGGTCAAGGCATCTACCGTGCGGTAGTCAGCTGAGGATTCAATCTTTTTCTGCTCCCCTGCTATCTTCTCGGTCACCATTTCAACTTCGGTTTGCAGGTTGGCAATATGCCCGTCCAGTTCCTCGACCGCTCTCTCAATGCTGCTCAACCGTTGTTCCCCTTCGGCCAGCTTTGCGTGCGCGGCAGCAATTTTGCGCTTATGGTTCGTCTGCTCCAGACGAGCATTCATCTCTGCCAGATTCAAATCCACCTGCTGTATCTTCAGCAGGGCCGCGGCCTCTTTCGTTAGCTCCAAATCATCTGCCATAGCTTCCCTAGTTTCCTCCGGCCAAGGTGGAGGTACTGATACCATTCCAAATTGGGTCGGTCTGTATCTCGTGGATTTGTACCATATCCAGACTGGTCCGCACATGTAGAGCCTCGGTCAACAGAGGCAGCAACGGCAGCTCGCTCACGTCATGGCCAAGCTCAATGAGGTTCAGTCCACTTTCTGTCGCACCTAAGGCATCGTGGTAGCGAAACTCGCCGCCTATCAACACATCGGCCTTCGCCAGCAATGCTTCTGGAATACGCGCCGTTGCCGACCCGGTCGCAGTAGCAACCGTATCCACTAAAGCTTCACCGTCGCCATACACCCGTACGTCGGTTGCGGTTAGTGAGGTAATCTCGGCTGCCAGGGCGTTCAGCGTTCGTGGCATTTCGCAGTGCCACAGCTCACCGAACGAAGGATAGTCGCCCGACAGGTGAGGAAACTCCCGCGCGGCGTTAGCCAGCGGCAAAGGACCGATATCTTCCAATTCCAGTCTCTCTCCCCACAGCGCTCGCGCTTTCGCGCTGACATCCAGATTGGTGTGTGCGTTTACTAGGGCGACACCCGACGATATGGCGGCATGCACTACTCGCGCGGGCCAGGAAAAAGCGGCATGGGTAATGTCGAAATGCTCTGGTGGATCAATAAACACGGGATGATGGCTCACGACTACGTTTGCTCCCCGCTCAACTGCCGCGGCGATGGCCGCAAGAGACGGGTCCAGCGCTACAATCACACCGCTGACCGGCATACGCGCATCCCCGACCAGCAGTCCCACACTGTCCCATGCGGCAGCCTGAGCAACAGGGTACTCGACCTCCAAAGCAGCAACTATGTCAGACGCCAGCAGTTCTCTGTCCTCGTACAGCTCTAGCTCGCTATAGGCCATGTCCCCTCCTGCTTATCAGAACCAAAATCTACAGTCAGTCCTCTTCTTCGTCTTCGTCCTCATGCGGATTATAGTTTGGGTCGGCTGACTTTATGACACCTGACAGCGGCTCGCGCCCGTGCTTTTTCAGGTAGTCGTCAACGGCTACTTTTAGACCGTCGGTCGCCAGTACCGAACAGTGCATCTTTGCCGCAGGCAGGCCGTCCAGCTCATCGGCTACGTCACGCTTCGAAATCCTGACAGCGTCCTGAATTTTTTTACCTTTCACCAGCTCGGTCACCATGGATGACGTTGCGATGGCGGCTCCACAGCCCAAGGTTTGAAACTTCGCGTCAGCAATGGTGTCATCATCATTAACCTTGATGGTAATTTTCATAATGTCGCCGCAGACAGGGTTTCCGACTTCCCCACTGCCGTCAGCGTCAGAAATAACACCCACGTTGCGCGGGTTGTTAAAATGGTCCATCACTTTCTCAGAGTAAATCACGTCATATCCTTTCAATTGTCACCATAATAGCATTTTTCGTCGGTCTTTCCTCAATCTGCAAGGAGAAGGCCTTGTAGGGACGCCAACCGATTCGAAGGGTTGGCTGGCGTCCGGCACAGACGCCTAGCTGCAAAACATCTTCTCATACACCGGACTCATGGCCCGCAGGCGCTCTACAATCGGCACCAACACATCAACAAACTCGTCAATGTCAGCCTGCGTCGTCCAACGTCCCACCGATATGCGCAGCGACCCGTGCGCGATTTCCTGCGCTACGCCGACGGAGAGGAGGACATGGCTCGGCTCCAGCGACCCAGAGCTGCAAGCCGACCCGGTCGATACCGAAAAGCCCAGGTTATCCAACTGCAGCAGCATAGACTCCCCTTCCACACCTTTGATGAGCAAGGGTGCAATGTTGGGCAGTCGCTCGCCCTCATGAATGGTGGCCAGCGTATTTTCCAGCCGCGTCGTCACACCCTCCAACGCACGGTCGCGCAGCGCGATCAGGCGTGGCGCCTCCGTCTCGCGTTCCGCCAGCATTAGCTCCAGCGCCTTGGCAAAGCCGATGGCGCCAGCGACGTTCTGCGTACCGCTGCGCCGACGCGTCTCTTGGCCGCCCCCTTTAATCAGGGCGTCAAAACCAATCCCGCGCTTCAGGTATAGCGCGCCTACACCTTTGGGTCCATAAATCTTGTGGGAGGAAAACGAAGCCATGTCCACTCCCAGCCGGGCAACATTCAGCTCCACCTTACCCAGCGACTGTACAGCGTCGGTATGCATCAAGGCGTCTGCCCCATGCACAACTTCGGCGATTGCCGCGATGTCATTCACCGCGCCGATTTCATTGTTGCTGTGCATGACGGAAACCAGTTTCGTATCCTCGCGCAGCAGTTTGGCCACATCTTCGGCGTAGACATGGCCATCCTTGCGCGGCTTGACAATCGACAGCTCAAAGCCGTGCTTCGCCAGCCATTCGGCGACCCTCAACACGGCGTGGTGTTCATACGCCGACACAATCAAATGTCCGCCGTTAGGCGCCTTCGCACGCAACACAGAGAAAAAGCTTTCGTTGTCCGCTTCAGTTCCGCCACTGGTAAATATCACTTCACCCGGACGCTCTGCGCCAATGCCTGTCGCCACCGTTTCTCGTGCCGCTTCCAATGCGTGAAAAGCGTCCCGACCAATCTTATACAGACTGTTGGGATTACCAAATTCCTGATTGAAATAAGGCAACATTACCTCGATAACTCGCTCGTCAACGGGCGTTGTCGCGGCATAATCCAAATACTTTGTCATTACACACGTTCCTTTCCCCGAATAGGTTAATCCGACGTTTCCTATCATATCACTAGGAAATAAACAGGCACGAATTAGACAGTTGTTACTTTGCGCGACGCCAAAGCGCCAATTCAGGCGAATAAAATCCGCCCAAAGACCTCGTTACCCAACATCCAGCCACGCTGCGTACAGCGCAAACGCGTCCCATCTGCGACCAATTCCACCAATCCGTCACGCGCCAGCTCTGCAAAAATGCGGGACAGGCCCAAGGCGTCTGCCCTGTCAACCTCAACGCCACGCGCCAAACGCATGGCCAACATCACGTCCTCGCGACCCGCCTCAACTTCGGTCAATCGCTCGGATTCAACGGGTTTGCTTCGTTCCGGCTTCGCCAGATAGTCTTTCAGGCTTGCCTGTAATGTGAAGCGAGTACGTCCAGAGTCGCCCCCGTTACGCATAGAAACCGCCGACGGTCCCAGCCCCAGATAGTCTCCGCCCGTCCAGTAGCGGCAGTTATGACGACTCTCATATCCGGGAAGTGCGTAGTTGGCTATCTCATAGTGATTGAAACCAAGTCCCGACAAACAGTCATCGGCAGCTTCCATCGCGTCAGCCACCGTGTCCTCATCGGGCGCTACCCACGTCCCTGCATCTACCCGACGCGCCAGTTCGGTCCCCGGCTCAATCGTTAGCGGATAGACAGAAACATGCTTCGCCCCCAGAGAGACAAGCTGGAAAAAATCATCAATCCCCGCTCCGACCGGCTCGGTTTGACAGAAAATACCAGCTACACCTACTATCACATCAGCTGACACCGTAAAACCCGCAGCTACTGCCGCGGCCACTGCGTCGCGCGCTTCCTGCGCCGTATGGCGCCGTCCCAGAAACCGCAAAGTGTCGTCGTTCAACGATTGCACGCCGATAGACAAACGCGTTACCCCTGCCTGTGTGCAAGCAGCAAGAAAAGTCTCATCGCAACTGTCCGGGTTAACCTCCACCGTAATCTCCGCGTCATCGGCAACGATAAAATGTTGGCGAATAGCCTCCATAATGCGCGGCAGACGCCCGCCCAACAGCGAAGGCGTTCCCCCACCAAAGTAAATCGTACTCACCGTCCCTTTCCCCTTATCCTCAAACGTGCCTTCTTTGTCATTCTCGGGCTTGACCCGAGAATCCAGTCCCAAAGTCTTCGTCTCCTGACTGGATCCCCGCTTTCGCGGGGATGACGCACAGCGGTCATCCTCAAACGTGCTATCCGCAACACAAGGTATCTGTCGCAACAAAGCCTCCACATACTCGTCAATCAGCAGCGTATCCGTTGTCGAATAGAAATCACAGTAGGCACAGCGCGACGCGCAAAACGGCACATGGATATAGAGCCCCAGCTCATTCATGAGCTATATGTCCTGTGTAGGGCGGGCATGGTATGCCCGCCAATGACCGCCCTGCGGTCATCACGTTGGCTCTGCCAACGTGCATGTGCGACGAACAATCCCACCCACACAGCTTTTGTATCCCCTCAAATACTCCCTAACCAAAACGTCCAGTTCTCCCACCGTTGATAGCTCATGCAAGCGACGGCGAAACTCAGCAGCTCCGGGCAGACCTCTCACATAGGCAATCGCATGTCCCCGAAACCGCGTCAAATTATCCTCCCCATACCAGTCAACTACCCGCCGCGCATGGTCACGCATAACCTGCAACCGCTTCTCAATCGCTGGGTGGCAGAAACGCCCCTCAATCGCAGGAGAAACGGCGCCTATCAGCGCCTCCCGTGCTTCCGCAAAAATCCAGGGATTTCCCCGCGCGCCACGCGCAATCATCACGCCGTCCACACCAGTCGTATCTCCCATGCGTACGACATCAGCAGCCGTCATTACGTCGCCAGAACCAGTAACTGGCACGGCAACCGCCGCTTTCACGGCAGCAATGACCGACCAGTCCGCTTGTCCGTGATACAGTTGCCGCGCAAAGCGTCCGTGTATGCACAAGCCCGCAGCACCCGTCGCTTCCATACGTCGTGCAAAGTCTACGGCGGTAACTTCCCCCGTAACCACACCACTGCGGAATTTAACGGTCACCGGCACCGCATACGGAGCGAGTGCGTCCACCGTCGCCGATACCACTGCGGCTGCCAGCTGTGGTGTGCCCATCAGCGCTGATCCCT
>JAIRWZ010000053.1 GCA_031268615.1 Actinomycetes bacterium
AGCCTCTCTCACGGTAAGTAATGTGGTTTTGGATGGAGGGGCGGTCTGGACTGAATCCGGAACCAATAGCGGCAAGGTGGGCGTATCCACCTTGATTAGCAATTCTGGAGAGCTTCGGTTGGATAAAGGAACCATTCTGCGTAACAACGATGTCTTTGATATCGGCGCAGTAGGAGGCCTTATACAATCGTGGGGTAACCTTGTCATCGACGGAGCATCGCTCTACGGTGGCAGAGCCGCTACCGGAGGCGCACTGTTTTCCGACGGTGGGGTCCTGAACTTAAAAAGTGGCTCCATATACGAAAATCAGGGTATGTCTGACGCGGGCGGCGCCCTCTATCTCCGAAGAAGCTCGACCATCATGGAAGACGGTTTTGAAATCCACGACAATATATTGTATGGAGAGGGAGGTGTGGAACAAGCCGTTGGTGGTGCGGTGTATATACAGAATCAGGCCTCTACGTTTGAAATGAGGGGTGGCAAGATGTACGGAAATACCGCTGGTACCACCACCCGACCCGGTTATGGTGGAGCCATTGGCATGAACGGAGGTGAGATCACTATTTCCGGTGGTGAAATCTATGACAACAAAGCCAGTGACTGGGGTGGCGCAATATACTATGGCGCTTATAGCAGCGCCTACGGTGACAGCACTTTCACGATGACAGGCGGTATCATCCGAAACAATACTGCGCGTGTTGCTGAAGGCACCAGGTACCGTAACTATGGAGGCGCAATCTTTGCCTATAACATGCTGGGTACTCGTTTCCATGTGTTCACCAATATCTTAGGAGGCACCATTACCGGAAATAAGAGCGATTCACAGGGGCTTTCGGATGCGATATATGCCAGCTGCATTTTGCGGCTCAGTGATGAAGCTGTTGTCAATGGCACAATTTTTCTGCCGCAGCGTGGAACGTATAGACCCACCAATGTTACGATATCGCTGATTTCAATGTCTCCGTCTACGTCTACCACCTATACTTGTGCGACTGACCCCATTTTTGACAGCGCCAATGGTCGGGTTGTCGTAGAGCCGGGCAGCTTCGATTACAACGACGTGACCCATGAGCTTACTGACGCGGAGCCGTATGTTGACCGGTTTTCTCATATCACCAAAGGGGTCATCACCGGCAGCTCAAGCGAAGTGCCCAGTCCTTCGGGTACGCTCGTGCTGGGAGCCTTGCCTCCTGAATATTCTATTACCGTAGAAACTGATGGCAATGGGACGGCTGCTGCCAGCGCGTCGGTCGCTCAAGCGGGAAAGAAAATTTTGTTGACGGCAACGCCGAGCACCGGTTATCAATTCAAAGAATGGCAGGTGGTGAGCGCTAACGTAAATATCGACGACGATACGTTTGTCATGCCTGCGGATGATGTGACGATTAAAGCTATCTTTGAGAAAAAAGTGGTACCAGGAAATATTCCCGAAACACCTGACGACAGCACGCCAACCATTCCGGTGAAGCTTCCTGTTACAACCGATGATCGGGGTTCGGTCAAGGCTCCTCCTCTTGATGGTCTGCGTCCTGTAGACATTAACAAAAAGAGTGGGGATTTTACGGCGCTCTGGGGTCTGGGCCTACTTTTGCTGGGGGCCGTGGTACTATTGGTTCTGCGGCGGAACATGCAATCAGATACGGTTCAAACAACATGTTCTGCTACCACTGAGCATGACTGACAGATTACAGAACATAGTTGACAACTTGCCACTGCTGGCAGACTTCGGTTTTGCCTCGGTGCTGCTGGCTGTGCCCGCAGAGGGCGCATTGCGCGTGGTGGCCTCTCATCGTTCGACCACCGCTGTAGCGCCGATGGTTGCTGACTTGAACGGTACCTTGTTGGATGCAGAGGTTGAAGGTGAGGCCTATGCTGCTTTTGCCGCTGGAGAAGCCATCGTCGCCAAAAGCCCTCGCGAACGCGAAAGGGTTAGCTTTGTCCCACAGGCGCACCCCGTTTTCGAAAACGGCAAGATGTCCAACGCGGCGCCTATCGCTGTCATCATTCGTCATATTGCCTTGGCTGCCAGCGAGAACCCCGGTCGTATGGAAGCAGAGTTTTCCGCTATGGCAACCACTATCACGCGCGAACTGTGTATCCGTCCCTTGCTGACTATCGACGGGCAATACTTTTCCACTACGCGCTGCCCAGGGGACGGCATATTGCGCGTTGACGATACGGGCACGGTAGTCTACCCCAGTCCCAATGCGGTGGCCATTATGCGTCGTGCCGGTTTTGACCAACGGGTGCGGACGTCTCCGGTTTCGGCTTTGCCGGGAGGTGGCTTCGCCGTGACTCCGGTGCTGGGGATACACGCGGCCTTGACGCGCGAAACGGAAGTGTTAGGGCGTGTGTTGTCGTATCGCTCTATTGGCTTGGGTACAAGCGCCGTAGTTTTTGTTGAGGATGTGACCGAAACCCGTCGCCAGGAGGCGGAATTGGCTGGTCGGGACGACATTATCAAAGAGATTCGCGCACAAGTTCAACAGCTGTCTGACCAGTTGGAAACGCGCAAGGCGCTGGACCGCGCTAAGGCGATTTTGATGGAGCGGGGATTGAGCGAGGCGCAGGCGTTCTCGCGTCTGCAAAAGTCGGCAATGAATCATCGTAAGTCGTTGAAAGAAATTTCTGACGCGATTATCTTGTCAGATGAAATGCAATAGCCTATACTTGTAACACTCTCGTAACGAAGCGAGACAAATCAGGAGCAATGGCGCTCACGAAACCCGACGAGGGGGTTTTCGTGGGCGTTTTTTATATCCGGATTTTGCTTAGGGATGGCACCGCTTTAGAACGGAAAAGGAGGCAAGGTTCTCATCATGAGTGAATATGCGGTTTTTTGGGGTTGCACCATACCGGCACGCTTCCCCTTTATAGAAAAGTCTACGCGTCTGGTGCTGGAAGGTTTGGGAACTGAGCTGCGTACCCTGGACGGTCATACCTGTTGTCCCGAGGGGACGCTGGTTAAAGCGCACAGCCCCGAGACTTTCTTTCTGGCGGCGGCGCGCAATCTGGCCCTGATTGAAGCGGCAGGTTTGGACGTACTCACTCCGTGTAATGGCTGTTATTCGACGTTTAAGGAGGCGCAGAGTCATCTGTCGGTGGACTGGCGGCAGCGCGAGGCCATCAACGAGCGGCTGGCCACCGTCGATTTGAAATATCGGGGGCGGCTGAACATCTATCATTTTGCCGAGTATTTGTCCGATATTGTGGGGGACGGCGTCGTCGCGTCCCGCGTGAAGCGGCCGTTGTGGGGTATGCGGATTGCCGTGCATTATGGCTGTCATTTGTTGCGCCCGCAACCGGCGGTGCGTTGGGACGACCCGCTGCATCCGACGAAAGTAGAGGCGTTGATTCGGGCCTTGGGCGCGGAGGTTATAGACTATCCGTCCAAGATGACCTGTTGCGGGGGTGCGCTGGACCGTGTGGGGCAGCGGGATTCTTCGCTGGCCTTTGCGCGCAAAAAGTTGGGGGAGCTGCGCGAGGCGAAGGCCGACGCCTTGGTCGTGGTCTGTCCCAGCTGTTTCCAGCAGTTTGACCTGAATCAGGCGGCCATGGTGACGGCTGACGACCCTTGGAAACTGCCGGTCTTGTACTTAAGCGAGCTGATTGCGCTGGCATGGGGACATGGTGTTGACGAGCTGGGCTTGGGGCAGCACCGCGTGTCGGTCGAGCCATTTCTGGAGCGTCTGGAACATGCGGCGGCTGACAAAGAACATCTGGCACGACATTTTGATGTGGGGCTGTTGAATAAATGTGACGACTGTCGGGCGTGCAAAGACGACTGTCCGGTGGCAAAAATTGACGCGACCTTTCGCCCCAATGACCTGATTGCGGATTTGGTGCGCGGCAAGATGGACGGGGTGGTGGCGAGTGGAGAGGCATACAAGTGCGTCGAGTGCTACAACTGTCAGGAGCTGTGTCACTCGCGCATTGGCATGACTGAAGTAATGCGGACTTTGAAAGAGATGGGCATTGCGCGCGGACTGGCGCCGGAAGCTGTGGTGACCGGGTACGAAACGGTCCTGCATACCGGCAGCCTGGGCAAGCCGCGGGCCGCGGCGCGCAAAAAGCTGGGACTGGGCGAGCCGCCGCTGGGTGGCGGCAATGTCTTGCAGGAATTGTTGGACTTGTGAGGATGAGGATAGTGAACCAGCTAGTGACGACGGCAGACTCGGCAAGGGGAGAGGTGAACCGATGATGGGGATAAGTTTAATCTTGCTGATTGCGCTTGTGGTGCTTGTTGTGGTGGTCATTGTGGTGTTGAGCCGGTGAAAGGACGAAGCGTATGTGTGGGCTGATAGGGTTTTCTGATACGGCGGGGACGCGCCACAGCGGTGAAGCCGTGGTGCGGGCGATGGCGCTGCAACACGACCGTGGCAACGGGCTGGGCGCGGGCTATGCTGGACACGGCATATACCCGGAGTTTCCCGACCACTATGCCTTTCACCTGATATACGAGACGCGCGAGGCACTGGAGGCGACTGAAGCCTTTATCGACCACTACTATGACCTGGAACGTGCCGAGGCCCTTCCCACGCGGCGTACCACCGGTATCACCGACGCGCCGCTGCTGTGGCGCTACTTCGCCAAACCGGAGAGCAAGAAGTTGCGCGATTCGGGGATTAGCGACGACGACTATGTCGTCAATGCCGTCATGCACATCAACACTTCGATTGAAGGGGCGACCGTCGCTTCGTCCGGCAAGAATATGGGGGTCTTCAAAGGCGTCGGTTTCCCGGAAGAAATCGGGCATTTCTACCGCATAGAAGACTACGAGGCGCACACCTGGATTGCCCACAACCGTTTTCCGACGAACTCTTTGGCCTGGTGGGGCGGGGCGCATCCCTTCTCGCTGCTGAACTATTCGCTGGTGCATAACGGCGAGATATCGTCCTACGGCATCAACAAGCGCTACATCCGGCAGTTCGGCTACATCTGCACGATGTTTACCGACACCGAGGTTGCCGCCTACCTGTTTGACCTGCTGATACGTCGCCACGGACTGACGGCAGAGCAGGCCTGCAAAGCGCTGGCGCCGCCCCTCTGGTCGCAGATTGACCGCATGGACGACAAGGCGCGCCACGACTACACGCTGCTGCGCGAAATCTATGCTTCGGCAATGCTGAACGGGCCTTTTGCAATCGTGCTGGGCACTGACGAGGGCATGGTGGCCTTCAATGACCGCGTGAAGCTGCGTCCCCTGGTGGCCGCGGTCGAGGGGACACAGGTGGCGGTCGCCAGCGAAGAGAGCAGCCTGCGCGAGCTGCTGCCCGCGCCGGACTTCCTTTGGGCGCCCAAGGCCGGCGAGCCGGTCATCGTGCGTCGGGGCCAGGCCTTCCAGCCACCAGTAGTGAGTACGTCCAAACCAGCGGGGTCGCCTGTAGGTGGCGCTGTTGCGTCGATGGACGTACTCACTTCAGAAAGCGAGGTGTCTGCATGATTGACTACATTCAGCCGGAATTCCATGTGGATATTGACTACGATAAATGCCACAAATGCGGGCGCTGCCAGGGGCAATGCGGCTGGGGTGTGTACAGTTTTGTTGGCCGGCCGCTGCCTGATGACGCAAAGTGTCGCGCCTGTCATCGCTGCGTGACTTTTTGCCCGGCACACTGCATTACGATAAAGCGCAGCGACCTGGCGTATCGCGAAAACCCGAACTGGCCGGTGGCGGCGCGCAAAGCCGTGTGGCGGCAGGGAGCCAGCGGCGGCGTGCTGTTGTCGTCGATGGGGTCGGACCGACCGCGCACCTCCCTGTTCGACGCGCTGGCGCTGGACGCCTGTCAGGTGACCAACCCGTCGATTGACCCGCTGCGCGAACCGATGGAGACGCGTACTACGCTGGGGAAGCGTCCGCAGGTCTTTGGTGACGAGCCGCCGAAAGAGTGGGCGGGGCGCATGACGCTCGCGACGCCGATTTTGTTTGCGCCGATGAGTTTTGGCTCGGTGTCGCTGAACGTTCATAAGGCCTTGGCGTTGGCGGCGCGCGAGCTGGGAATCTACATGAATACCGGCGAAGGCGGCCTGCACCCTGACCTGTATCCCCTGGCCGACAACGTCATCGTGCAGGTGGCGTCTGGTCGGTTCGGCGTTACGCCGGAATACCTCGGCCGGGGCGCGGCCATCGAAATCAAGGTCGGGCAGGGCGCCAAACCGGGTATCGGAGGGCACTTGCCGGGGGAAAAAATCAACGCCGAGGTGTCCACGACGCGCATGATTCCGCAGGGCACGGATGCCATTTCTCCGGCTCCGCACCACGATATCTACAGTATCGAAGACCTGCGGCAGCTGATTTATTCGTTGAAAGAGGCCAGCGGGTACAAACCGGTTGGCGTGAAAATCGCTGCTGTGCATAATGTGGGCGCCATTGCGTCGGGCGTCGTGCGGGCGGGCGCCGACTATGTCTATCTGGACGGCATGAACGGCGGGACGGGAGCGGCGCCAGCCGTCATTCGCGACCATGTGGGCATTCCCGTTGAGCTGGCGCTGGCCGTCGTTGACCAGCGCTTGCGCGATGAAAACATTCGCAACCAGGCTTCTATTATCGTGGCGGGCTCGATTCGCTCGTCAGCTGACCTGGCCAAAGCGCTGGCCTTGGGCGCTGACGCCGTTGCGCTGGGGTCAGCCGCGCTGTTGGCGCTGGGCTGTCACCTGTGTCAGGGCTGTCACACCGGCAGCTGTTCGTGGGGGCTGACGACGCAGAAACCGGAGCTGACCCGCCGTCTGGATCCCGAAGAAGGCGCGCAACGTCTGGTGAACCTGGTCGGCGCCTGGACCCATGAACTGCAGGAAATACTGGGAGCCTTGGGCGTCAACGCCGTCGAAAGTTTGCGCGGCAGTCGCGACCGGCTGCGTGCCATCGGGCTGGACGCGCAGACCTGCGATATCCTGGGCGTCGCTCCGGCGGGCCGATGAGCGACGCGCGTAGAAAGAGGCAGCGAGGAAGCGGAGTGAGTACGCCCATGCTCCGAAGAGAATCGGGCAGGTATGGACCCCCGGTCAAAGCCGGGGGCAGGTATGGACCCCCGGTCAAGCCGGGGGCAGGTATGGACGTACTCACTTATGCAAACCGTTTGAACGAAAGGCAACAACGACATGATTGGTAACCTGTCCCACGACAAGATGAACATGGCGGAGGCTGACCCCGCGACCCGGCCTATCGAAGGCTACGTGCATCGCGCCCCGACCGTGACCGTCAGTCGGCGGGACACCACCGCTGCTACCATCACCACCGCCGCCAGTAGCGCCACCGCCACCCCAGCCGCTCCCCCCGCGGCCATCGTGGACGCCGACCACATCTACTACCGCGAGCTGAACGCCGCCATAGCCGGGCTGGTCGCCGACGGCGTGCGCGACATCACCCTGCGCCGCGTCAACGGGCAGCGCTACCTGGGTAACGGCCTGACGAGCCCCGACCTGCGCCTGCGCATAGAGGGAGTCCCCGGCCAGGACCTCGGCATGTTTCTGGGAGGTGCGGCCATCGAGGTCTACGGCAACGCCCAGGACGGCGTGGGCAACACGATGGAAGCCGGGCATATCCACGTCCATGGCAGCGCGGGCGACGTGGTGGGTTACGGTATGCGCGGCGGAGAGGTGTTCATTCGCGGAGACGTGGGCTACCGCGTCGGCATTCACATGAAGCAGTATCAGAGCCGCGTGCCGACCATCATTATCGGCGGCAAGGCGCGCGATTTCTTCGGGGAATACATGGCGGGTGGCCGCATGATTTTGCTGGACGTTGCCTCGCAGTTGTCCGGCGACGCGCTGGGCATGTACGTGGGTACGGGCATGCACGGGGGCGAAATCTACGCCCGCTGCCCGGTGAACCCCGCCCAATGTGGGCGCGAAGTCGGCCTGACCCCGGCCACCGACGACCAGATGGCGGAACTGACCCCGCTGATTTCGCGCTTTTGCACGGTGTTCGGTCTGGACGCGGACCGGGCGCTTGCGGGCCAGTTCACTCGCATTGCCCCGGTGTCGTCTCGCCCTTATGGTAATCTGTACGTGAACCTGTAGCACTATGACCTGCAGAATATGGATAAGCGAGTACTGCGCCTGCCCCCCGGCTTTGACCGGGGGTCCATACCTGCACCTGAACAGCGATTGGAGGGGTAGCGAGAACACATGACGCCCACTCACTTCCAGAGTGTCGGCAATGGTTTGGTCATCAGCGACGACCGCACGGTCGCCCTGCGCTACGGGCAGCTGCTGCGCCGATTTACGCGCCGAGTTGGTATCAGCAACACAGCCGACGCGGTGCGCACGATTGCCTTCCAAACTGTCAACGCCGTCATTTTGGATGCGGGGCTACGGACGAATGAATTCCTTGCAATCATAGAACGCTTTCACGCGCAGGGTAAGGGGATGGATGTCCTGGCCGTGGTCGCCGCTGCCTCGCTGCCCCGTATTCGCGTTCCGCAACGCCTGGTGACCGATTTTGTTGTGGAAGGCGCCAGCGACGCGGAAATACTGGCGCGTCTGCGCTTTCTGCTCGCGCCGCGCGAGTCCGACGAAACCGAAGCCGCGCTGCAAGACGGCGCTCTGACCCTGGACTTCAGCCAGCACAAAATCTATCTGGAGGATAGACCCCTGTCCCTGGCACACATCGAATACTCGCTGTTGGCCTTCTTTTTGACGCACCCCAATCGCACCTATCCGCGCGCAGAGCTGCTGCGTCGCGTCTGGGGTTCGACCAGCGACGCCCCCTCACGTACCGTTGACGTACACGTACGCCGCATTCGCGCAAAACTGGGAGCCGCGGTTGACCACCGCTTGGACACAGTACGAGGCGTAGGCTACCTCTGGCACGCCGAACCCCCCGAATAAGCGAGTACGCCCATTCCTGCAATCGTGTGCGCACCGCCAATTCTCCCTTCTCAGATGCCATCCTTCCTCCCAAAATGCCTCTTGAAGTGAGGTGGGTGGAAGCGTACAATATCT
>JAIRWZ010000089.1 GCA_031268615.1 Actinomycetes bacterium
CGCAGCAGCGGGTCTATAACCTCGCCGCAAATTTTGCGGTTAATCAAGCTGGTGGTGAAAACCTCGCCGGCCTCCATGCGGTAATAAAAGTCGGCCAAATCGACCTCGCCGCGCAGATAGCTGCGCCGCTCGATTCCATCCGGACCGCTGAAAATCGTCGGCAAAATCGGGATATGATGTGCGGCGATAAAATCCGCCGGTAGGTTACAGGAACTATCACTGACAAGCTGAAACGCCATAACGTCGGTCCTTTCTCTCATTACGAAACGGCGACCGAAGCTGCGGTTACCGTGAACTAATCATAGCAAATTGCAGGGTCTGTGTGGACAAATCACCGGGTTTCAATACGCCAACGGGGTCGGGAATGGTTACGCGCAGGTATTCGCGCGTCATACCCGTGACCGTATGATTGTCAGGGTCAGTGGATTCGATAACCAGCTCAACCCTGCGACCAAGGAGCGATTGTTGATAAGCGAGTGCGTCCATACCTGCCACGTCCTGGACCATGGCAGAGCGCCGGGCCAGAATGCGGGGCTCCAGCGGTCGGAAGGCCTGCGCCGCCGCGGTGGACGGACGGGGACTGTAGCGAAAAAGGTGAATGCGAGCAAACTTCATCTCGCGAACAAAGGAGAGACTGTCGTTGAAATCATCCTCGGTTTCTGTGGGAAAGCCCACCATGAGATCTGTCGTGATGGCCGTGTGAGGGTCAGCCCGGCGAATGTCAGAAATCAGGCGGCGATAGTCATCAGTCGTATAAGCCCTCTTCATAGCGGCAAGCGTGGCGTCATTGCCAGATTGCAGGGGAACGTGCAGGTGGTTACAGAGCAGCTTGCCGTCAGCCAGCAGCTCCAGGAGCGCGTCAGTTATCTGCAATGGCTCGATGGAAGACAGACGAACGCGGTGCAAAGCCGTGTCGCGTCCCAGACGGGTGATGAGACCGGACAGGTCAATGCCCGTGCGCGTATCGACGTAGCGGCCAACATTTATGCCGGTCAGTATCACTTCTTTGGTGCCCGCGTCGGCCAGTGCAGCGACACGACTGACAAGCTCATCGGCAGCAGCAGAGCGCGGCGCTCCGCGCGCATAGGGCACGATACAGTAACTGCAGAAAGCGTCACAGCCGTCCTGAACTTTAACCGGTACACGAATGCGCGCTGCGGCAGAGGCCGGCGGTAAGGTTAAAGCTGAAGTTGAAAGTGACGCTGAAGTGAAGCCTTGAGCGCTGCTTGAAGCTGGGGTCTTTGGGCAGCTTAGGTCTTTCGGTATCCCCAGATGAACTTTCCGGCTTAGTTTCTGGTATCGCTCAAAATCAAGGCGCGCTCCACAGCCGATAACATACACGGCGCTCATGGTATCCAGACGGGCAAGTCTGCGGATTTCCTTACGGCATTTTGCGTCTGCGACCGCCGTCACGGTGCAGGTGTTAACGATGGCCGTTTGCGCCTGACGCGGACTGTCCACAAGCTGATGGCCCAAAGCAGCCATACGAACGCTCAGGTCGTCAGACTCGACGCGGTTGACTTTACAGCCCAGCGTTTTCAGGTAAACCCGCATGGTCTCATCTCAAGCAGCAGTTCGCGCCAGCAAAACATCACGTACGACGGCAAGCGCCGCCACAGCCGCCGTATCCACACGCAGGATAGTCGGTCCCAGCGAGGCGGTGTGTGCCCCGGCGGTACGCAGGGCTGAAATCTCCTCGTGCGTAATGCCGCCTTCCGGACCAATGACAAGGGTAACGGTGGAGTGAGCGGGCAGGTTATGCAGCAGTGGATGGGTAGAGAGCGGCGCGGTGGGAGTTTCCTCCCACAAAACAAGGGTAACGCCGCATGCGTCATTCTCGGGGACGTTGTTGTCATTCTCGGGCTTGAGTGTATTGTCATTCTCGGGCTTGACCCGAGAATCCAGTCCCAGAGTCTCCCCTGACTGGGTGGATTCCCGCTTTCGCGGGAATGACGCAGTTGGGGTGTGTGGGAATGACTGAACCAGGTATTCATCGAAGGTGGCTATGTCGGCAAGCTGCGGAATGTCAGCCCGATGGCTCTGCTTTGCCGCTGCCCGGACAATCTCACGCAGACGTTGGCTGCGTGCCGCGATGTTTTCCGCAGCGGGACGCGTAATGCTGCGCGTAAAGATGACTGGCATGAGGCAATCCACACCCAGCTCGGTTGCCTGCCGCACAATACAGTCGTTCTTGCGACCTTTGGCCAAACCAAAGACCAGCGCCAAACGAAAAGCCAGTCGGGGTAAGGCGCTTGCCGCGACTAACTTCACCCGCAACACATCCTCACTAACCGCAACAAGCTCCGCACGCCAGACCACCCAGTCTCCGCGCGGTACCAGTTCCAGTTCTTCACCGGGCTTCAGACGAAGCGCGCGCGTAGCATGGCGCAAGTCAGCAGCAGACAGAGGAACGTCAAGGCACTGTCCTTGTCGCCAATCGGCAGATACCGCTTCAACGAAAAAACGCGCCAGAGCCATAGACGCTAGTTAGCTCCGTGGAAAAAGTCTTTCACCTTGTCCCCAAAGCTCTGCTTACGCAGCTCATCGGCGTCAGAAGTTTCGTCGTCCCCAAACTCTGCCGAAAGTTCCCGCAACAGCTCATGGGCGCGCTCACTCATTTTTTTCGGCACGATAATTTCCAGGTGACAGTGCAAGTCACCCAGGGCTTCTGGTTTGCCCACGATGGGCAGGCCGGCGCGCTTCACGCGTATCGTTTCCCCTGTTTGTTTGCCCGCGGGGACGGCGACGCTGACCGGTTCCAGCAGGCCGTCGATGAGTTTCGTCGCGCCAATGCCGGCCTCCGCCAGCGAGATAGGTAGGCGCACATGCAGGTCGGCGCCGTTGCGCTCAAAGCGTTCATGGCGTGCAACGCCAATGGTTATCAGCAAGTCGCCGGACGCGGCGCCACGAATGCCGGCTTCGCCCATTTCCTTCATGCGAATCTTTTGGCCTTCGGCAATGCCGGCCGGTATTTCGACCTCGACCTGTTGGCGGTCAATGACGCGCCCCGAACCCTGACATTCTTCGCAGGCGTCCGCCGTGGTCGTCCCCAGCCCACCACAGTCCGGGCAGGTCTGACGCGTCTGCATCGGGCCCAAAAGCGTTTGCTGATAGCCGACGACCTGACCGCTGCCCCCGCATTTCGTACAGGTGGCGGGCGGCGCGCCAGAGACAGAGCCGGTTGCCTTGCATTCCGGGCAGGGCGCCAGGCGGTCCAGCGTAATGGTTTTCGTTACTCCACGGGCAGCTTCTTCCAAAGTGATGGTCAGGCCAATGCTCATGTCACGACCTTCGGGGCGCACGGCCCGTCCGCCGCGCGCGCCTGCCACGCCACCAAAGAATGAACTGAACAAATCGCCCAGGTCAAAGGACACGCCACCGCCGAATATATCGCCGAAATCCACATAGGGATTGCCGTTGCCTGCTCCACCCGGCCCGCTGCCGCTCACCCGGCCGTAGCGGTCGTACTGGTCACGTTTGGCCGGGTCAGACAAGACATCATAGGCCTCGTTCAGACGTTTGAAGCACTCCTCGGCATCCGGGGCGTCGCTGACATCGGGATGGCATTCGCGTGCCTTGCGTCGAAAAGCTCGTTTTATGGTTTCTGCGTCCGCATCGCGCGCCACGCCTAACTCTGCGTAGTAGTCTTTACTCAAAATAAATAATCCTTAAGTTGTCTCAGGTCATTGCGTATGCGGCAACGACAGGTCTTTCCTCTCATCGCAGTATCTCGGACAAGGTCCAGGCGGCAGTAGTGACCGCGGGAATAGCGCGCCGATAATCCATGCGCGTCGGCCCCACCACCGCGACCACGCCCCGTCGCGTATCGGTGTTGGTACGATAAGGACACAGGACGATAGAGAGTGCGTCCAAACCAGCGTCCAGCATTTCATGCCCAATGCGTACGGTGACTTCCCCTTCGCAAAAACTGTCCATCAGTAAATCGTTCAGTTCTGTCTCATCGTCCAGCACGCGCATGAGACGAAAGTAGCGTTGCGGTTCGCTGAATTCCGGTTGAGCAAACAGTTCTGCCAAGCCGGTATAGCACAGACGCGTGACACGGGCGGACAGCGGCGTTGGCGCGACGGCTATCGCCAGACAGTTCGCATAGGCGGACAAAGCTGCCGAAGTGCGCCGCAGCAATTCGTCCAGGTTGCCGCTAGGCGTATACGCAGTCGGAAACGGAAAAGTACTGGAGTTTCCCCGCGCTCCGCTCGTCAGCACGCTCATCCCCAGTTTGCCTGCCAGACTTTCGTCAGGATACAGGGGGCCTGCGCCCAACAGGTCAGGGTGTGCCAGAAAGTCATCGACGACACGACGGTAACCCCCATCAGTCGGCAGACGACCGGCCGAAGTATGCGGACGACGCAGCAGGCAGTCCTCTTCCAGAGCGTGCAAATCCCCGCGAATGGTGGCTGGAGAAACCGTGAAGCCATAGCGTTCTATCAGCACTTTCGAACCCACAGGGGTAACGCTGGACACGTATTGATCCACCACAGCCCGCAATATGTCACGTCGTCTTTGGGTAAGCATAGTCTTTGTATGATACCGTAAGTTGGGCGCACGTTTCAAAATGGTCAACGTTGGCGGATTGCTGTCCGCCTTGCAGCAGGAGCTTTGTTAAGATGGAATCACCCCATGACAGAAAGGACACGGACCATGACAATAGAGAATACAAGGTCGGGCAGCGAGACACTGGAGCTGCTTGCCAATCGCGCTTCGGTGCGCAAATACGCCGACCGTGAGGTCAGCGAAGACACCCGCAATGAACTGATACGGGCGACGGCCAGCGCTCCTACTGCCGGCGCCATGATGTTGTACTCCATCATTGACGTCCGCGACCAAAGTGTCAAGGACCGTCTGGCGGTGCTGTGCGACAACCAGCCGTTCATTGCCAAGGCGCCACTGGTCTATGTATTTGCTGCCGACTGGCGCAAATGGCTGGATTTATTCGCGGCCAGTGACTGTGCCGCTATTCCCGACGTAGTACATCGTGACACCGTCGGCAGTGGCGACCTGCTGTTGGCGCTGCAGGACGCAATCATCGCCGCACAGACCATGGTCATCGCCGCCGAAGCGCTGGGTTTGGGAACCTGCTATATCGGCGACATCATTGAAAACCAATCCGAAGTAGCGGAACTCTTGCATTTGCCCTCCGCTACCCTACCGGCCTGTATGCTGGTCGGTGGCTACCCACACAAGCAGCCTGCGCCAACCCCCCACGCCACGCGGGGGCTGGTAATGCGCGACCACTATACGCGGGCACCGATGGACGTACTCACTTCGCAGATTGAGGAACGCGAAACATACTACCCGACCCGGTGGAATCGCGCAGGTGTCACCCACAACGTCCACGCTCTGTATGCGCGCAAATTTACCAGCGCGTTCATGGCTGAAATGAACGAATCGGCGCAGTCCTGGCTGCGCTACTGGAACGAATGACCGCGGCTAGGCGCCGTGCCGTTAATGCCTAACGCCGCAGTCTCGCGCTAAGCGCCGCAACAATCAAAAAGATTCCGGTTACCGCGGCACAGATGGCGTAAACATAGGGCACGAACAGCGCCGCAGTGAACAGGTTGGCAATGAGGTAGGCGCCCAGCAGCACTTCCACGATGGGCGCCAGGGCTTCAAGCCAGGACCGTGCGCGGATAGCCGCGGCCAGCCAGGTCGCGCCGGACAAAACTCCCAAAGCACCCCAGATAAAGGCGACGGCGTCAAAGACGGCTGCGGTAGCCAAGAGTTGTTGCGCTTGTGAATCAGGGAAAACAATCCAGGCGCCGACTACCAGAGAGAGCAGTGCGCTGACCAGCTTCCAGCCCCAGTGATGAGCGTCAAAAAAGAGGCTGACCAGTTTTGTCACCCCTCCCACAAACCAGAAAAAGCCCAACATCCACACGGCGCTTATTGCTACCTGCAAAGGCTGTAGCACAAACAAAACGACTAAGGCCAACAGTAAGATACCGCCCAACAGCGCCACAAGCCAAGAGCGTCCCCATACACTGCGTGCAATCATTTCCCTGCCCTCCCTTTCAAACGATGGTCATCTCTCACTCTCACGCGCTTAGCGCACACCGCGTTTCTTCCTGCACCGCATTCAGCAGGGCGTCAACCGCGGCAACCGGGTCATCTGCCTTAAATACCGCGTTACCCGCAACAAAGACTTCGGCACCC
>JAIRWZ010000125.1 GCA_031268615.1 Actinomycetes bacterium
CTTTCTTGACTTCGCCGTAGGACCAAGCCCGCATTTCATCGGACGAGGAGAGTTTGATTTGCAGACGGTCAAATGAACTTACGTCAACATCAGGCACGTGCTATTCCTCCTCTGTGGCAACGTCAGTGGTCGCCTCACTGTCAGCTGTTTTCTCATTCTCGGCAGCAATCAGAGCGTCAACATCACCCAGATTCGTCAGATTGCTCAAATCCAGAGGCAAGTCCAGCCCGTCTTCGGCAGATTTTTGTGGTTCTGGACGTACTCGCTTCGCATCTGCCGTATCATCCAAATCATCCAGATTCCAGTCAAAGTCGCCCAGGGCTGCCGCGTCCGCCCTCTCTATATTCGCGGCATCGGCCATAAAGGTTCTGGCCACATCAGCGTCAATCATGTCCAAATTGTCCAGATTCATGAATGAAGTCGCGTTGGGCGCAGATTCCTCAATATCAGCCAGAGAAATGCGTTTCCCTGCCTCGTCAGCTGGCTCGATACTTAGCCCCAGCGCTTTCAGCTCTGTCACCAACACATTGAAAGATTCGGGCATGCCCGGTTCAGGAACATTTTCGCCTTTAACGATGGCCTCATAGGCCTTCACCCGACCGATTAAATCGTCGGACTTGACAGTCAGTATTTCGCGCAAGAGGTAGGCGGCGCCATACGCATACAAAGCCCAGACTTCCATTTCGCCGAAGCGCTGGCCGCCGAACTGCGCCTTGCCGCCCAGCGGTTGCTGGGTGACCAGACTGTAGGGACCCGTTGAGCGCGCGTGTATTTTGTCATCAACCAAGTGATGCAATTTCAGCATGTATATTTCGCCCACCGTCACCGGTTTGTGGAAAGGTTCACCAGTGCGGCCATTGAACAGCGTGATTTTTCCTTCCCGTGAAATTTGCGGGACAAAGTCAGGAAGCACCTTATTGCCGAAACGCGCCTTGGCGCGCAGCTGCAAGTTGCGGTTAGACGCCTCCAGACAGTCCGATATTTCTGCCTCGCGAGCGCCGTCAAACACCGGTGTCGCAACACGCATCATGCCTTCAACCGGTTCGGTGGCCTTCGCGTCATCCGACCAGCCGGACGCTGCCGCCCAGCCCAGATGAGTTTCCAACAATTGACCGACATTCATACGGCTGGGTACGCCCATGGGATTCAAAATGATGTCAATCGGCGTACCATCGGCTAAGAAGGGCATGTCCTCGATGGGCAAGACTTTGGAAATAACACCTTTGTTGCCATGGCGACCGGCCAGTTTGTCGCCTTCCTGGATTTTACGTTTCTGCGCTACAAACACACGCACCAGTTCATTGACGCCGCGTTTCAATTCGACGCCTTCTTGACTGTTGTCAACCTGCTGGATTTCAATGACGCGCCCCGACACCCCATGCGGCACTTTCAGTGAACTGTCGCGCACATCGTGTGCCTTTTCGCCAAAAATCTGGCGGAGCAGACGCTCCTCTGCGGTGGGGTCAACCGACTCTCCTTTTGGTGTGACTTTGCCCACCAAAATATCGCCGGGATTGACCTCCGTACCGATGTGGATAATGCCGCGTTCGTCCAGATGGGACAACATGTCCTCGCCAAGGTTGGGGATTTCGCGGGTGATTTCCTCGCGACCCAGTTTGGTGTCACGCGCCTCAATCTCGTACTCTTTGATATGTATGGAAGTCAACAAATCGTCACGCACGACACGTTCGCTGATGATGATGGCGTCCTCGTAGTTGTAACCCCCCCAGGGCATGAACGCCACCAGGAGGTTTTGTCCCAGCGCCAGTTCAGCGTCTTCGGTTGACGGGCCATCTGCCAGAGGTTCTTGCTCGGTTACCTTTTGCCCGGCGACGACCAATGGACGATAGTTCAGGCAGGTACTCTGGTTGCTGCGGCTAAATTTCGGCAACTCGTAAACATCAACATCGGCGCCTTTGACTTTGACGGTAATGGTTTTGGCGTCCACCGAGGTCACGGTACCGGCGCGACGTGCCAAAATAACGTCAACCGAGTCATGGGCTACCGTAGCTTCCAGCCCTGTACCAACCAACGGCGAGGCCGGACGTAGCAAGGGTACTGCCTGACGCTGCATGTTGGCGCCCATCAAGGCACGGTTGGCATCGTCGTGTTCCAGGAAAGGAATGAGCGCGGTCACCGCCGAGACCATCTGGCGCGGAGAGACGTCCATATAGGTTACGTCTTCGGGCAGACGTTCTTCCGGTTCGCCAAACTGCCCGTCAACCCCGGCGCCTTTAACACGGCACAAAACGCGTTCGTTGAGAAACGCTCCGGTTTCCCTATCCAATGGCTCATTGGCCTGAGCGATAATTTCGCGTTCTTCCGCGTCGGCCGTCAGGAACTTGATTTCCTTGGTGACTTTGCCCTTTTTTACCCGACGATAGGGTGTTTCGATAAACCCGTAATCGTTAATCTGCGCATAGGTTGCCAGCGAGCCAATCAGACCAATGTTCATGCCTTCCGGCGTTTCAATCGGACAAATGCGACCATAGTGACTGGGGTGTACGTCGCGCACGTCGATTTTCGCCTCGCGAGCGCTGCGGATACCCCCCCGCCCAATGGCAGACAGACGGCGTTTGTGCGCCAGCCCAGCAACAGGATTGGTCTGGTCCAGGAACTGCGACAGCTGGCTGGAACCGAAAAACTCTTTAATAGCGGCGCTGATAGGCCGAATGTTAATCAGACCTTCAGGCGAGATATCTTCAACCGCCAAGGTCGCCATGCGTTCACTGACGGTACGCGCCATGCGGCTCAGACCAATGCGGAACTGATTTTGAATCAGCTCGCCGGCCGTCGAGACGCGCCGATTACCCAAGTGGTCGATATCGTCGATAGTATAACCAGAGGTGCCTGCGACCAGTTTACATAAATAGTCTATGGTCTGGACAATGTCATCTTCAGTTAGCGTGGTTGCATCATCGTTGTCGCCGGCTTTCTTGCGGAATTTCGGATTGATGCTGCGAAACTTCTTGTTGATTTGGTACCGTCCCACACGAGCCAAGTCATAGCGACCCTCGTTGTAATACAGTCCCATCAGTAGCCCTAACGCAGATTCAATCGTGGGGTGTTCGCCCGGTCGCAAACGTCGATAGATTTCCAGCAATGCCTCATCACGCGTTGTCGTCGCGTCGCGCGCCAAGGTGCGTTCAATGGTCTCGCTGCCATTGAACAATGCCAAAATAGCGGCATTGTCCTCGGCAATGCCCATTGCGCGAATGAACATGGTAACCGGCACTTTGCGGCTGCGATTGACGTTAGCCTGAATGCCCCCGTTACGGTCCACCTCAAAAGACAGTGGCGCGCCACGATGTGGTTTCAATTCGGCGGTATAGAACTTGTATTTATCGCGGCGCTCATCCAAGGCAAAATAGACGCCAGGGCTGCGTTGCAACAACGACACAATGACACGCTCGCTGCCGTTAATGACAAAAGTCGCGCGCGGCGTCATTGCCGGGAAATCGCCCAGATAAATCAGGTTTGATTGTAGTTCCTCGCCGCTCTCGCGATTGACAACCGATACGTTGGCCAACAACGAGGTCTGATACGTCAGACCTTTTTCCTTGCATTCGTCAACGGTGTTTTTCGGCGGTTGGAACATGTAGTTCCCGAAATACACAGCAAAACGACCGTCGCGGTCACTGATGGGTGAAATCTCATCAAAGACCTCACGCAAGCCCTTTTCCTGAAACCAAGTAAAGGAGTCTCGTTGAATGCCTATGAGATTGGGCACATCCAGTATTTCGGGGCTTTTTCCAAAGTTGCGACGCGCTTTCTGAACGCGCATCTGGGTTATACTTTTAGCAGGAGAGGCAGCAGTTTTCGTCACCCGGTGATTCCTCCTCAGATACCAGTTGGTTACAATTTATGCAATCTGTCATTGTATGATGAACCAAAAACTTCTGTCAAGGAGATATCGCAACTTTTCCTTATTTTTTTCTCTTTTCCCTCACGAGTTTACCGAGCAAAAGCCCTTTTATCTGAACTAGCCTTAAGTAGAAGAGAGATTTTGGTGCGGGTGGGGAGATTTGTTCTGTTGTGCATTGTGCAAGATATTTGTAAAAGGAAGATTTTGGTGCGGGTGGGGAGATTTGTTGCCTTGCTTCGCAATGCAAGAGACCTCGCTTCGCTCGGCCCGTGACAGTCCACTGGACTGTCACGCCCTCTCGGGAGTTCAAATCTCCTTTGGTATCTGTTCCATTGTCCATTATGCAAGATATAGGGGCTGGGGTGATATTTGGATGCAGAAAGATTCCGGCAGCATGCGACGCGTAGTCACTACGCGAGCATGATGGTGGGAGCTTTATGCGCCAAATAGCACGACCAGATGGTGCGGGTGGGGAGATTTGAACTCCCACAAGGTTGCCCTCACATGGACCTGAACCATGCGCGTCTGCCGTTCCGCCACACCCGCGTTTGTGGAAAGCAATGTTATCATGTCAATAGAAGCCCTGCAAGTAATGGCAAAGGAGGCGGTATGCCCTCGTTTTTTAGCTATGAAACTCCGGTTGGCTCGATTGCTATCGTAGCTGACGATGAAGCAATTACCCACATTTTGTTTGGCGCCGAACGAGTACCTGTTGCTGCCCGTCGGGAAGAGGCTCCTTTGATACAGAGGGCCATACGACAGCTGCGCGAGTATTTTGCGGGAACGCGACGCGACTTCGACCTGCCGTTGGCGCCAAAAGGCACGGCGTTCCAACAAAAGGTCTGGCAGGCTCTGCGCGATATCCCTTACGGGCAAACATGCAGTTATGGCGATATCGCCCAGGTTGTTGGCCGACCCAGAGCTGCACGCACCGTCGGCGGCGCCAATAACCGCAATCCCATCAGTATCGTCATTCCTTGCCACCGGGTTGTGGGCAGCAATGGAGCGTTGGTCGGCTACGGTGGGGGTTTGGATAATAAAGAACTGCTGCTGGAATTAGAGCGGGCTTGATTTGTTATTGTCAGGCGATATGCTTCAACACTAAGCGCGTGATTTGCTTTGCTGCCGGCACAGATGACGACTGCACATATCGTTCCAGAAAAGCCGTCTGCGCAGAAGACGGATGAGGGCTATCCATCGCGACGATAGCTTCAGCCAGAGCTTCCGCATCCCCGAAGCAGGATTCTGGCATTTCATCGCGAGGGTCAACGTTCAGGCCGCGTTGTTCTGCGTATACTTCAATATCAGGAATGAAAAACCAGAGCGGTTTGCCCGCAACCGCTGCTTCAAAACTGACGGCAGAATAATCAGTTACTACCTGGTCGGCTAACATTAACAAATCCAAAGTATCAACATCCGGGTTTATGAGAGCAGGCAATTCAACCAGAGATACCGGAGGAAGTCCGGTACTGTTCGGACTTTGTTCGTCAACAGCAGTTCTAAAATGAGTTTTAATCACCACCGTCACCCCACGCGCAGACAGGGCTTGCGTCAATCGTTCTGTCTCGGTATACCAGTGCGCATAGTCTTCCTCGGTATCACGAAAGGTCGGTGCGTACAACACCAACGGACGAGAAGTCACCAGCTCTGGCCAGGACTGCGCCAACAGTTCCATCCGATTAGGGTCGGGGCTGGACAGAACGTCACACCGTGGCAGTGGCAAAGCGTGAATACGGCTGCGCGCTACTCGAAAAGCATGTGAAAAAATTACCCGTGAAGCCTCACCGCCACAAAGCAGTGTCGAATAGTTCGCGTGCATGCGCAAGGCCCGCGCGATAGCTGAGGTACGTCCGCCCGGCGTATCAACCGCTTGCCAAGAAAACCGCTTTAGCGCACCCAGAGCATGCCAACATTGCAGGACATAGAGGCTTTGGCGTTGCGGAAAATAGCTCACCGCTACTGAATAACCATCCAGTACGACTGCTTGAGAATTCGCAATATGCCACAGTTCCCGCATTACCTTAGTTATATGTCCCCAAGGCGTTGAACGACAGGTCGCGTCTGTGCAACAGAGAGACTTTAATTCAAGAGTCTTATCGCTTGCGCTCAGTTCCGCACGCAACAGGGAAAAATCGACTGGCATTTCATCGGATTGCCGGGACAGAAATGTTACTTTGTGACGAACAGGTCGGACCACTTTGATAAGCCCGTAAAATACAGCCGCAAAAGGGCGCAATGCGGTCAGCGCCCCCGCGACAACAGAACCGCGAATACTTATTTTTTATCCTTAGCAGCCGATTTTTTAACGGTCCCGCTGCTCTTTGACGCAGTGGCTTTTGCTGCGGAAGTTTTGTCAGTCCCTGGTCCACAGTCGGCTTTTCCTGTGCATACGTCAGCCAACGTAACACTTTTCAGATATTGGGCGACGATTTTGTCCAATTCTTTCCACCCTTCACGAACGAGACAGTTCTCTTCGTGATTACACCAATCTTCACCATACACACAGCGTGAACAAATTGGTTCTCCTTGCCCTACCTTAACAATGTCATAGAGCGTGATGTCCTTAGCCGGATAGGCCAGCACCGCGCCGCCGCGAGCGCCGCGCGTCACTTTAATGAGTCCGGCACCGGTCAGGTCATAAGAAATCCGACGCGCGAACTGATAGGGCACGCCGTCTTGTTCAGAAATCGCACGCACAGAAATCGGTTCTTGCGATTCACATTCAGCAATGGCTCTCATAATGCGCACTGCATAATCAGTCCTTCTTGTAATCTCCATGTATGGTGTCCTTACTACTCTGGCCAGCTCGGTTGGCTCGGTTTCTCCTGTTCAGAGTATAGCATATGTAGTATCGCATTTGACGCTCTCTCGGTTTCTGCCCTTATTCCGGCCTTTGAACGGGGCTGTAAACGAATGCAGCTGTGGTGTAAGGACAGCTTTCTGGCGCTTGCGGCGGATTGCTGTCCGCTCGGTTGCCGCCTGTTACCGGGTGGAAGGGCCGCGGTAAGTTGGCACAGCCAACTTACCCTACAATCTGGGTGGCTTATTTTGCCAGATTGACGAGAAGTTTTACCAGATTGGGGAAATCCAGGCCCATGGCCCGGGCCGCTTCGGGTACCAGCGAGGTGCTGGTCATACCCGGTAAGGTATTCGTTTCCAGCAACCAGGCGATTCCGTATGAGTCCAGGCGAATATCACTGCGCGAACATCCTCGACAGCCCAAGGCAGTATGTGCCGCTGCCGCGAGTTTTTGGCAGGTCTGCGTCGTGTCCTCATCCAAAGGAGCAGGCAACACATGACGCGAGCCACCGGGTGCATACTTGCTGTCGTAATCATAAAAATCTGCTGTCGCCTCAACCTCAATGAGCGGCAGAGAGCGAATGTCCTTTTCTGTATTGCCAATGACACCGGCCATGATTTCTCTGCCGGGAATAAAGCGCTCAATCAGGACACGGTCATCAAAGCGAAACGCTTCTCGCAACGCGTCTGCCAGAGCTTCACGGTCCTGAACGATGGTGATTCCGACCGACGAGCCCTCACTGTTCGGCTTGACCACTACCTTATCTCCCAGCTGGTCCGCGACTTTGTTGGCTACGCTATCAACGAAAAACTCTTCGCCGCGTCGCGCGACAAAACCCGGAGGCGTCGCCAATCCTGCCTGCCGATAGACCGCTTTTGAGGCTTCCTTATCCATAGCCAGCGCGCTGGCCAGCACACCGCTGCCCGTGTACGGAATACCTAACAGTTCCAGCAATCCTTGCATGGTCCCGTCTTCGCCACCACGACCATGTAGGGCGATAAATGCCACATCAGGTTGGTCGCGACGTAGCGCTTCGATGAAACCCAGGTCGGCAGTGTCATATTCTGAAACCTTGAAACCCGCCGTCCGCAGCGCTTCGGCACAGTTGCGTCCGGTGTTAAGCGACACCTCACGTTCCTCCGAGGTTCCGCCTTCCAGTACCGCAACGCTCGTTTCAGCGGGGATACATTCCATCATTGGACGTACTCACTTCCCTTCATGCTCTTTACGTCCCAGAAGCTAGTTTTTGACGACGATTTCGCAATTGACTTTACCGACGCCGGCGCGTTTCATGCCAATGAGTTCGGCCGCTCGCACGGTCAGGTCGATGACGCGGCCTTTGCCGAAGGGACCGCGGTCGTTGACGCGCACGACGACGGATTTCCCTTTGTAGGTGACGCGCACCAGCGTGCCGAAGGGCAGGGTTTTGTGGGCGCAGGTCAGCGCGTTGGGGTTGAAGCGTTCGCCGCTGGCGGTGCCGGTGCCGACGCCGTACCAGGTGGCCAGACCGGAGAATTTAACGCCCGTGCCGGCGTAGTCGTTGCCCTGAGCAGGGCTGGCGGGAGTGGCGGGGTTGACCGGACCAGCAGTTTTGCGGCGGGCGACCGCTTTGGCATTGGCGGCGTCGCGTTCGCGTTGCAGCGCGGCGCTGACGGCGTCGTCCAGCGTGTCGGCATACTCTTGAGTAGTGTCCAGTTCCTTTTGCGCTGCGATAACGTCAGCGGCCAGTGCATCCGTCACTACGGTTTGGCGGCGCAGCTGTTTTTGTAGGTCCGCGCGGGCTGCTTCGCGCTGCTGTTCTTCGCCTTCCAGAGTTTTGATGAGTTTCGCGTCCGAGTCCACGACAAAGTTCAGCATGGTGAGATTGTCGGTCAATTCGACCAGATTATCCGAGGTCAGAATGATTTCGATGAAGCCAATGCCTTTCGTGCGGTAGAGGTAGCCGACACGGGTATTCAGGCGGTTGTGGTTGAGTTCGATGGATTCGTCCAGCGTCGCAATGCGCTTTTCGTTTTCGGTAATGAGCTTTTTGGTCGCCGTGAGTTCGTTGTTGGAACGGTGATATTTCTTCAGAGCGGTGGCTAGGCGTTTCTGTATGTCGGTGATTCGTTTCGATACGGTGGAGGCTTCCGCTTGTAGAGTGGCCGCGTCTTTGTCCGTGCCCGCCGCGGCAGCTGATGGCGGGGTCATAGCGGGGATGGCCAGCGCAATACAGGCCAGTGCGGGAAACAGCAGACGCAGCCAAAGCTGTTGGCGGCGGTGTTGGCGCTGCTGCCAGCGCTGATGCCCATGCGGGCGTTGGCGTCGGTGTTTGCGCTGATAGTGCTGCT
>JAIRWZ010000135.1 GCA_031268615.1 Actinomycetes bacterium
CGTTCGGCGGCGGTGGGTGGCCGTTTTGTGGGAGTCGTGAACGTGGTGGGGTCTTCGCTGACAGCGTCTTCGTCCTGTACCAACAGCCCGCCTTCGACGCTGCGCAGGGTTTCGGCGCCCCCGGGTGGATTCACGCCCCCGGTGGCCAGAACCCGCAGGTTCTTTTTCGCTGACAACAGTCGCAGGGCTTCGGGCGTAAAGTCGGGCGCGATGAATACTTCCACAAACTGTTTATTGGCGATGATGGCTTCGATGACCGAGGCCGGCACCCTGCGGTTACAGGCGATAATGCCACCGTAAGCAGAGATGGGGTCTCCTTCCCAAGCCAGCTGATAGGCTTCGGCCAGGTCGTCGCGCAGCGCCGCGCCACAGGGGTTCGTGTGTTTGACGATGACCACCGCGGGACGGTCAAATTCGCGCACGGCTGACCAGGCGCCGTCGGTGTCCAGAATGTTGTTGTAGGACAGTTCCTTGCCTTGCAGCTGGCGGGCCCTTGCCAGACTGTGCGCCGGGGCGTCCTCCCGCCGATAGAAGGCCGCGCGTTGGTGAGGGTTTTCGCCGTAGCGCAGGGTTTGGGGAGGTTGCTCGAGGGAGCAGGGAGCGGGGGTTTGGTCGGGGATTGGGCCAGAAGTCTCCTTTTGGTCATTCTCAAACCTTTGTAGGTCATTCTCAGGCTTGACCTGAGAATCCAGAGGCTCATGTGACCTGCAAGGCTCTGGATGCCGGGTCAAGCCCGGCATGACGGAATTGGGAGGTGTGGCAGAGTTAGAAGGTATGGTGGATTGGGGAGGTGTGGCGGAATTAGGAGGTATGGTGGATTGGGGAGGTATGCCGCAGCTTGCAGTGAGGTAGCTGGCAATGGCCGCGTCGTAGGCAGCGGTGTGGGCAAAGACTCCGGCGGCCAGACGGCGGCGGGTCTCCCCCGTTGTTGCGCCGCCGTGAGCGCGCAGCTCGGACAGAACGACCTCGTAGTCTGCCGGGTTGAACACCACCGTGACACTGTCGCGGTTTTTGGCGGCGCTGCGGAGCATAGCGGGGCCGCCGATGTCGATACTTTCGATGGCTTCGGCTTCGCTCACCTCTGCCCGCGTGACCGTGGACCCGAAATCGTACAGGTTGACGACTACTAAATCAATCAGGTCAATGTCGGCCGCCTGCACGGTTGCCAGGTGGTCAGACAGGTCACGGCGTGCCAGCAATCCCCCGTGTACGGCGGGGTGCAAGGTTTTGACGCGACCATCCAGCATTTCGGGAAAGCCGGTCAGCTCGCTGACATCGCGCACCTCCAGACCGGCCCGACGCAGGACAGCGGCAGTCCCCCCGGTCGAAATCAGCTGTATGCCGAAATCAGCAGACAGCGCGCGAGCGAAATCGACCAGGCCGGTCTTATCGGTCACGGACAACAGCGCACGCATCAGGGGCGGGTACGCCGCCGGGCTATCGGTAGCTGTCATGGACGTACTCACGTATCTATCGGATTCAACAGGGACAGGCCCGCCTTTGGTATCGGGCCCCACAGGGACGTACACACAGTTGTATTTTTCCGGTCGCGATGTCTTGCAGAACCTCGGGATACAGGCGATGTTCGACCTCATGAATGCGCGATTCCAGGCTGTGCAGGGTGTCGTCGGGCAGGATGGGGACTTCGCGCTGGGCGAGGATGGGGCCTTCGTCGAAGTTTTCGTTGGCGATG
Organism: Actinomycetes bacterium; assembly: GCA_031268615.1. GTDB lineage: Bacteria > Actinomycetota > Coriobacteriia > WRKU01 > WQUG01 > JAIRWZ01. The sequence continues at coordinate 1,694 of JAIRWZ010000135.1, forward strand.
TGGACGGTCACGCCCGTCAGTTCCGCGCCCGCTGCGAAGGCGTCGCGGATGGCGTGCGCTCCTTTGAACGCCGGCAGCAGCGCCGGGTGGATGTTCAGCACGCGGTTCGGGAAGGCATCCAGCACGTGGCTGCTGACCAGTTTCATGTAACCGGCCATGACGACCAGGTCCGCGCGGTGGTGCAGCAATTCCCCCAATAGCGCCCGGTTGAAGTCATCGAAAGTTTCGTAATGTTTCGCGTCCAGGGTTATGGCGGGAATACCGGCGGTGCGGGCGCGCTGCAATCCGTAGACGTGGCGGCGGTTGGAAATGACCACCTGAACGGTGGCGTCCAGGCTGCCCGCTGCGATGGCGTCTATGATTGCCTGCAGGTTCGACCCGTTTCCGGATATCAGCACTCCGAGTTTCAGTTTGTGTGTCATGAGAGGTACCTGACCTTTCCGGTGTTGGCTGTGTTGTCGGCGCTGTCGGGGGCGCCTGGGTTGTCGGCGCTGTCGGGGGTGTTGTCGGGGGCGCCTGTGCTGTCGGGGGCGCCAGCTCCGTCGGTGCCTTCAACTATCGTGCCGATTTCGTACACGACTTCACCCCTGTCCAGCAGGGCGTCCCGTACCTCCCCGCTGCGCTTCCCGTCAACAATCAGCGCAAAGCCAATGCCCATGTTAAACGTTCTATACGCCGCGTCCCGGTCCAGCCCGGCACGACGCACGATGAACTGAATGATGTCCGGCACGTCCCAGCTGCCGACCTCAATCAGCGCGTCGCAGCCCGCAGGCAGGACGCGATTCAGGTTTTCGGTAATGCCGCCGCCGGTGATATGCGCCATGCCGTGTATCGGCAGACCCGCCGCCAGCAAGTCGCGCACGACGGGCACGTATATCCGGGTCGGCGTCAGCGCGGCTTCGGCCAGCGACAGGCCGCCCAGTTCCGCGCGGGCTTCGTGCAGGTCCAGCGGGGCGGAGGCGGAGTGAGTGCGTCCATCCTCCGAACTTTGCGCTGGTGTTGCTGGCGCCGCTGCTGTCGCTGGTGTCGCTGCTGGTGTTGCTGGCGCTGTCGTTGGTGTCGCCGCTGTTGCCGCCGCTGGCGTTGTCGCTGCTGCCGTCGCCACGCCCAACACCCGGCGCACCAGCGAGAAACCGTTGGAGTGCAGCCCGCTGGACGGCAGTCCCAACACGACGTCGCCAACGGCCACCGCAGAGCCGTCCACCATGCGGGGTCGGTCCACCACGCCTACGCAAAAACCGCTTAGGTCGAAATCGCCGGGCGCCATCACGCCGGGATGCTCGGCCATCTCGCCACCAATCAAAGCGCAGCCTGCTTGCCGACAGCCCTCGGCAACCCCGGCGACCAACACGCTCACCAGATGGGGGTCCAGCTGCCCAATCGCGATATAGTCCAGGAAAAACAGCGGCTCGGCGCCACAGACCAGCACGTCATTGACGCACATGGCCACCAGGTCGATACCGACGCCTTCCAGCCGCCCGGCAGCCGCAGCCAAGGCCAGCTTGGTACCGACGCCGTCGGTACCCGAAACCAGCAGGGGGTCGGCCATGTCTTTCAGTGCAGCAGCCGAAAACAGCCCGCCGAACCCACCGATATCACCGACGACTTCGGGACGATAGGTGGACTGAACGGTTTGGCGTATCAGGTCAACCGCTGCCGCGCCCGCTGCCGTGTCCACGCCCGCAGCCTTGTAATCTATCGCTTTATCCACGACTTTCCAGCCCTTCCTCCGCTACCAGATTTTCACTGACGTCCAGAGGGTAGTTCCCGTCAAAGCAGGCCAGACAAAAGTCCTCGCGCGACATGCCAGTGGCATCCACCATACCGTCAATCGACAGATAGGCCAGAGAGTCAGCGCCCACATGCGCGCAGATCTCGTCAATAGTTCGGTTCGCGCCAATCAGCTGTGCGCGGGTGTCTATGTCAATGCCAAAGTAACACGGCCAGGCCACCGGCGGCGAGGTAATGCGCATATGCACTTCCCCGGCGCCAAATTCCCGCAGCATGGCAATCAACGCGCGCGTCGTATTGCCGCGCACGATACTGTCGTCAACGACGATGACGCGTTTCCCTTCGATGGCATGGCGCATGGGGTTCAGTTTCAGGCGGATACCGCGCTGGCGCAAACTTTGCGAGGGCTGGATAAAGGTTCGCCCCACGTAGCGATTTTTTGCCAAACCTTCGCCAAACGGAATGCCGCTGGCTTTCGCAAAACCTACCGCACCCGGCGTCCCGCTGTCCGGCACACCGATGACCACGTCAGCTTCGGCCGGCGCTTCCGCGGCCAGGCGCTCTCCCATACGCGTACGCGCTTCATACATGGACAGCCCGGCCATCTCGCTGTCAGGACGGGCAAAGTAGACATACTCGAAAATACACAGCGCGCGGCGGCGGTGACAACGGCGGCTTTCCCCACTCTCTCTATCCTCGCCACCCTGACCGTCCCGCCCGTCCTCTCCACCCTCGTTGACTTCCCCAGCTTCCCCGTCCTCCGTCACCGCGACCAGCGTTTCAACCCCGTCCTCGCTGACCTTGATGACCTCGCCGGGCGTCACGTCGCGCAGATAGTCGGCGCCCACAATGTCGAGCGCCGTAGTTTCAGACGCCACAACCCAACCCTTGCCGTCAGGCAGCGTCCCGATACACAGCGGTCGGATTCCCAACGGGTCGCGAAAGGCATACAGCGCCTCTTCCGTAATCAACACGACGGCATAGGCGCCCCGGATGGTCTCCATCGTCGCACGAATGCCTTCGCGAATATGCGAAGTCGCCTCGGTATGCTCGCCAATCAGCGCCGCAATCGCCTCGCTGTCTGACGATGAGCGCAGCGCGACGTGGTGGTCAGTCAGCTTCGAGCGCAGCGTCGCCAGGTTCACCAGATTGCCATTATGCGCCAGCGCAATCTGCTGCCAGCCAATCGACGACAGGTGGGGTTGCGCATTGTCCCAGCTGCGCGAGCTGCCCGTCGTCGAATACCGCGTGTGACCGATGGCGACCTTGCCCGGCAGCGATTGCAAATCGCTTTCCTTAAATACCTGCGCCACCAGACCCAGATTTTTGACCGCCATGACGGTTTTACCGTCACCCACCGCAATGCCCGCGCTCTCTTGTCCACGATGTTGCAGCGCGTGCAGGCCAAAATAGGTCAGCCGCGCGACGTCCTCATCCGGCGCAAATGCGCCAAACACGCCACACATCTACTGCCTCACCGCGTCTTCCAGCGAGGACGTCCACACCTGCGTGGCTTCCGCCAGTGACAGGTTGACTTTATCCACAATGCGCAGCCACGTACCGCCGGTGTCCCCCAGCACCGCAAAGGGTACGCCGCGCGCCTCGCACGCGTCCAGCACCGCGTCGGTATCATCCGGCGCACAGCTGACCACAATGCGGCTCTGCGACTCAGAAAACAGCGACACCGCGTCCTCCAGTCCATCGTCCAAGGCCACCTCAAAGCCCATCCTCCCGGCAATAGCGCATTCAGCCAAAGCGACCGCTACGCCGCCTTCGCTGCAGTCATGGGCGCTCTTACTTATGCCCTTTCGAATTAAGCCGCGCACGACTTCCTGCACGGCGCGTTCCAGCTCCAGGTCCAGCGCCGGAGCGTCACCGGCCACCAGCCCAAAACGCAGCTTCAGATATTCCGACCCGCCCAGCTCGTCTAAGGTCTCGCCGATGAGGACAATCGTGTCGCCCGCGTCTTTGAAAGCAATCGTGCAGCGCTGGTCCAGACTGTCCAACGTCCCCACCAGCCCCACGCAGGGCGTCGGGTAAATCGGCTGGCCAAAGCTCTCGTTATAGAAGCTGACGTTGCCCGAAATCACCGGCACGTCAAAGGCGCGACAGGCCTGCGCCAGACCCCGGATTGCCTCGACAAAGGTCCAGTACACCTCCGGTTTTTCCGGCGACCCAAAGCTAAGGCAATCGGTAATCGCCACCGGCGCCGCGCCCGTGCAAGCCACGTTACGCGCCGCCTCCGCGCAGGCAATCGCCGCGCCACGCCGCGGGTTCAGGTACACGTAGCGCCCGTTGCAGTCCGCGCTGATGGCAATCCCGCGGTCCGTCACGGCGCCGCGCCCGGTCTGGCCGATACGAATGACCGCCGCGTCGCCGCCGGGCAGCACGACCGTATTGTTCATCACCTGCTGGTCGTATTGCTCGTAAATCCAGCGGCGCGAGCAGATATTGTGACTGCCCAGCAGCTCTTTGAAGTGCGTAGTGAGTGCGTCCAGACCTGCCGGATGTTCCAGCGTCGATAAATCGGTGTTCTGCAGCTCTTTCAGGTAGGCGGGTTCTGCCAGTTCGGGGTCGTATTCTGGCGCTTCGTCAGCCAGACTAAGCGCTGGCATTTCGGCGCGGATAGCGTCCCCTTCCCGTACCACAAAGTTCCCGGTGTCAGTCACCTCACCAATGACGGTGGACAGCAGACCCCATTTTGCTCCAATAGCCAAAACTTTGTCCAGATTTTGGGGCGTGCAAACCGCCAGCATGCGTTCCTGTGATTCGCTCACCATGATTTCAAAGGGCTGCATGGCGCGTTCGCGTTGCGGGACAGCGCTCACGTCAATGTCTAAGCCAACCCCGGCGCGGGACGCCATTTCGGACGCCGAGGAGGTCAGACCCGCAGCTCCTAAATCTCCCAGACCGACGAGCAGGTCCGCGTCCAGCAATTCCAGACAGGCCTCTATCAACAGCTTTTCCGTAAAGGGGTCGCCCACCTGCACCGCAGGGCGTTTCGCTTCAGCGCCTTCGTCGAATTCCTGCGAGGCCAGCACGCTGGCGCCGCCTATGCCGTCACGTCCGGTCGTCGAGCCAATCAGCACGATTTTGTTGCCAATGCCGGAGGCCTGCGCGCGGGTGATACTGTCAGCGCGCATGAGGCCAACGGCCATGGCGCCGATGATACAGTTGCCTTCGTAGGCGTCCTCAAAGTAGACTTCACCGGCCACCGTGGGGACCCCGATACAGTTGCCGTAGCCGCCAATGCCGGCCACCGCGCCTTCAAAGAGGTAGCGTTGGCGCGGCTTGTCCAGCGAGCCAAAGCGCAGGCTGTCAACGCAGGCAATGGGTCGGGCGCCCATGGTAAAGATATCGCGGATAATGCCGCCGATACCCGTTGCCGCACCCTCGTAGGGCTCAATGGCGCTGGGGTGATTATGCGTTTCCATTTTGAAGGCGACGGCCCAACCGTCACCTACGTCAATGACGCCGGCATTTTCTCCCGGTCCTTGCAGGACATGCGCGCCGGATGTGGGAAATTCGCGCAGGTACTTTTTCGAGTGTTTGTAGCTGCAATGCTCTGACCACATCAGCGAATACATGTAGAGTTCGGTCACCGTCGGGACGCGTCCGAGGATACGCATGATGTGTTCGTACTCGTCGATTTTCAAACCCAGTCGGGTGGCCAGTTCCGGGCCTTCCTGTGCCGGCAAATCAGCGATTACTGACATCGAATATCTCCTCATCGTTAGGGTCAGGGGTGTGTTGTGTCGTGGCGGCGGTGTGCGGTGTTGTGGCGGGGGTGTGTTGTGTTGTGGCGGCGGGGTGTTGTGTTGGGACAGAGCTGCGTTTTGCAGGGACAGCTTTCCGCCGCTTTGTGGCGGATTGCTGTCCGCTGGTCGCCACCCCCGTGCGGGGTTTCCCGCTACTTTGACTGTCACGCGGGAAGACCACCCGCAGGCCATAGGCCACTAAAAACGCGAACATAACGGGACTGCCCATGATGGCCACCATGCCAATGACCGGGGGGAGGAAGCTCACAAAACTCTTCAGATAATTAACCAGGGCCAGTACCGCATAGGCGCCTCCGGCCACCGCGTATATCAGCAACGGTTCGGGCGGAATGCTTTCCAATTGTTGACGACGACGGCGTTTCGTCCGTTGCGAATCGACCGCCATCACCACACCCAACACAACAATAACCGCATACAAAGCCTGCAACACATAAAAGGTCGGTCTGAATTCTGCGGTCACCTCAAAACACCTCTTGGGTAAACTGCTGTAATAGCGACTGGAACACCAGCTGGCCGTCGCTGCCTCCGACCGTTGGGTCAACGGCGCGTTCGGGGTGAGGCATCAGACCGAATACATTGCGCGCGGCATTCGTGATACCGGCGATGTTATCGAGGGCGCCGTTGGGCGCACTCACTCCGTCCGTCCTGCCCTCCTCGTCGCAGTAGCGCACAATGACGCGGTCATCTGCGCGCAAATCGTCCAGCGTCGCGCTGTCACAGACGAAGTTGCCTTCGTTGTGGTTAATCGGCAGGTGCAGGACCGAGCCGGTGGGCGCGTCCAGCCAGTCGCAACGGGCTTCGACGCGCAGAGCTACGTCGCGACAGATGAACTTTAGCCCTGCATTGCGCAACAGAGCGCCGGGCAGCAGGTGCGCCTCTGCCAAAATCTGGAAGCCGTTGCAGATACCGAGGACCGGCCGGCCAGCGCGAGCGAAGCGCGTGACGGCGTCCATGATGGGCGAAAAGCGCGCGATTGCGCCGCAGCGCAGGTAGTCGCCGTAGGAAAAGCCGCCCGGCAGGACCACGGCGCCAAACCCGTCCAGGCTGTGGTCGCCGTGCCAGACATAGGCGCTGTCCAGGCCCAACCAGTTCAGTGCGTAGGCGACGTCCTGTTCGCAGTTCGAGCCGGGAAAGACGACGACGGCGACGCGTGGGCGTGGACGAGGACGAGGGGGCACGTCAATCCTCCGTTTCCACGATACGGTAGTCTTCGATGACGGGGTTGGCCAGCAGTTTTTCGCACATTTCGGTGACCTGTTCGCGAGTCGCATCCGTGTTCAGACGTATATATTTGCCGATGGACAGATCGTGAATGCCATCAAAGCCAATTTGTTCCAACCCACGACGGGCCGTGGCGCCCGCGGGATCAAAGATACCGGCGCGATAGGTGACGTAAATCTCGTAGTTCACTGTTCCTGGTCCTCCCCGTTATTTGCTTTCCAAATCGCGTTTGGCCTTTTGCTGCGCCTGTTTGATGAGTGGGCGGATTTTCTTGAAGTCCAGCCACCAGGAATAGGCGACGACTGCCAGCGCGACCCAGGAAAATCCCATCGAGATATTAGTCGCCATCTGCTTTGAGAGCCCCAGCACTTGCGTGCCGAAACTGCCCGGGACAAACAGCGACATCAGCAGCAGCACAACGGCTACACCCAGACAAATCCACCAGCGTTTGCGCAGGGATTTATATTCGGGTGTATCCGGTACGGCCGCCAGATAGCTGCGGTCTACTTTTGGCTTGTTCACAGCGGTACCTCCTTTACGAAATCTGTCAAAAAACCCGCGCTTTGCGGGCGTTGCAGATTTTGCCGGCGAAGCCTTTTTCGTCGGCTTGACGCTGGACGCTGATTTGCGGGTGGCGCCTTCCGGTTTGGTTCGCTTTTGGTAGCGGTTGTTCATGGGTGAACGTCTGCTCATAAGTATGTCTGACTTCCTTTCATTTCGTGGGGTGCCATCAAAACTTCTCCCCCGTAATCATCTCATAGGCCTGTCGATACTTCTCGCTCGTTTTTTCAATGATATCAGGCGGCAAGGGAGGGGGGGTCTCCCCACTCGCCCGATTCCAACCGCTTTCCTCGGACAGCAACCAGTTACGCACAAACTGCTTGTCAAACGAAGGCTGTACCTGTCCGGGCATGTACCCGTCAATGGGCCAGAACCGCGAGCTATCCGGCGTCAGCACTTCGTCGATGAGCGTCAGGACGCCGTTCACCGACCCGAACTCGAACTTTGTGTCAGCGATGATGATACCCCGCTGCCGCGCCCAGCGCACACCGGCATCATAGACGGCCAGCGACTTGTCACGCAGTTCCGCGGCCACTTCCGCGCCCACCAATCGTTCCAGCTGAACATAGGAAATATTTTCGTCGTGAAAGCCCGCGTCCGCCTTCGTTGACGGCGTGAACACCGGACTTTCCAACCGTGAAGCCTCCACCAGACCTTCAGGCAGCGGCGCGCCTCCGATCATGCCTGTTACCTGATAATCCGCCAGACCCGACCCGGTCAGATAGCCACGCACGATACATTCCGCGGGCCACACGACTGCCTTTTTTACCAGCATGAACCGGCCGGCCAGATAATCCTTGTCCGCCGCAAACGGTGCCGGCAAATCCGCCGTATCAGCCGACAGAAAATGATTCGGCACCACGTCAGCCAGCAAGTTGAACCAAAACAGCGACAGGCGCGTCAGCACCTCACCTTTGGACGGAATCAGGTCGGGCAATACGAAATCGAACGCCGAAATCCGGTCAGTCGCAACCAGTAACAGCCGGTCTCCTAAATCGTAGATGTCGCGCACTTTCCCCTGAGACGAAAAACCTTCCGCAACACCCACCGTCGTCCGCACCATGCCCCCTCAGTTCGCGTCCACATTCAGGCTCCTATCCTAGCACACCAACGGGTCACGCTGACCAAGGTCGCGGAGGTCCGGATGCAGCAAAACCGCCGCAGCTAATGCCGCGGCGATTTCTTCAAGTCTCTCGGGGTAACCGTCTGTGACCAAACATCAGGCTATCTCTTGCCTTACATTCTACGCTCATAGCCACCTCACTTCAAAAGGCATTTTTAGTCGGCGCCACAAGAAGTCAGCAGGAGGCGCCAGCGGGAGTGAGTACGTCCATACCAGCAACCCTCTCGCACCTGCATAAACACTGGTCGGGCAGACAGGATTTGAACCTGCGACCCCTTGACCCCCAGCGTATAAGCGATATAAATAGTATACTATAGCAGACACTATTAGCGCAGTTCAGACGCTAAGTAGACAATAGCAGACACATACAGAAATGAGTATCAGTGGCGGCAATTTGGCGGCAAAAATTTAACCACCCTGCACCTGTTTCTGTGCCTCCTACGACCGGTCTGCTCCTCAAACTGCCCTGCACCAGTTAAACACTTGCACGCTATTCTCTTGTCCGTCCG
>JAIRWZ010000150.1 GCA_031268615.1 Actinomycetes bacterium
AGGACCACGGCGCAGAGGCGGCGACCGGCACGTTTCTGGCGCGCCCGCTAAGGCGTCTGCTGATTGGCGGCGTGAAGCAGAACACAATGGCCGGTATTCGTTTGCAGAAAGTGCTGGCAGCACGCGGTCTGACCGCACAGTTTGTTGGTATCGGCGGCGGGACGACGGACAGCGTACCGACGACCGCCACGCCTTTTGTTGGTGGCGCTACTACCTTTACGCTGGATTCCATCGGCTCAATCTGGAGTGGCTCGCTGGGGACGGTGACCTATGTCAACAACAACAACGCCCTGTTGTTCGGCCACAGCCTGGGCGCCGACGCGCCGCTGGGCGCCACGGACAACTATATGGCGGGTGGCTGGATAACCGGTATCTTTCCCAGTCAGACCGAGCCCTATAAACTGGGGACGCCAGGCGCGCTGGTCGGCGTGTCGGTCGCCGATGGCTACGACGGCGTGGTGGGCAAAGTCGGCCTGACAACGCCCGAGACCAAAATCACGGCTACCGCTACGGACACCTCGACTGGGCGTGTTGAAAAAGCAACCTCGTACCTGCATCAATCCTTGTTGCGTAGCGACAACCCCTGGGAAGTCCAGTACGCTCGTAGCTCCATCATGGCAGCGCTGGCGATACCGTCCGATCGCCTGAACAACTACGCGCCCATTACCGGGACGGCCACAACAACGTCAAAACTGGTCGTCAGCGACGGGAAAAAGGACTACACCCTGACCCTGACGAACACTTGGACGGGCAACAACCTCAGCACCTACACCTTCTCTGATTTGATTTTAGCTGTGGACGAACTGACCACTGTCAACCGCTGGGGCATTGAAAAATTGCAGGTCAAATCCATAGATTTGGCGGTTAGCTACACGCCGACCAAAACATTGGCAACCATCGTCGGCGTCGAAGCCCCCAAAGGTCTGAAAGTCGGCAAAAACCCCGTGCGCGCCAAACTGTTCCAATACGGCGTAGAAAATCCGGTCTACGTCAATGCCACGTTGACCATACCTGCAGGCACCAAAATCAACACCGGCCTGATTCTGACGGCAACCGCAGCGGGCGAATATGACCCCGACGAAGACTATTATCCCGACGAGGACGAATGGGATGAGGACTGGAGCGCTGGTGCGGACATAGGTGCAAAAAGCGGAGTGAGTAGTGAGCCTGCCCCCGGCTTTGCCCGGGGGTCCATACCCGCAAGCCCCCATCCACTGACCGTCGATGACCCCAGCGATGAGCCCTACGCGCGTACTACCGTCGCCGACATTATGAAGGAGCTGGGAGAGCAGAAAGCTAACAAGAACTGCCAGATTATATTCTCTCTGAAAGGCAGCAACGCACAAAATGTCAACGCCTGGGCCAAGACGGAGGTGGAGGGCAGCGCTCTCTCCTCTGCGGTTGACATCACCGCCACACTGTCAAAGAAAGTCGTCAACTATAAGAAAGGGCTTCGAATCTCCGGCACCGTCACCGGTCCTTTAGGCTGCGACATCGAAGTCTATGGAACACGCAGCGGCGAGACGGTCGAGCGTCTGCTGGCAAAAAAGCATATCAGCTCTACCGACGAGATGAATGGGGGCAGCAGCGGAGCGGAGGTAAAGCAGCTGTTCTACGAGATTGGCGTGCCAGCTTTGAAACAAAACACGCGTCTGCGTGTGATGGCAAGTGGCTCGACGCGCTATCTGGCTGCAACAACCACCTTCCGCGCGGTAAAAGTGCGCGCTAAGGTGTCGTTAAAATCGGCAAAATCAACCGTGCGGCACGGGAAAAAGGTCAAGCTGACCGCGTCAGTGAGCGGCGTGAAACTGAAAGGCGCAAAGGTTGTCTTTGAGCGTAAAGTCGGCAAAAAGTGGAAGAAAATCAAGACGCTAAAGCTGGACAGCAACGCAACGACCGTCAAGCGTTCATTTGCGTGGAAAGCGCCGCGAACGCGAGGGACGGTGCAACTGCGGGTACGTTTCGTCGGACATACCCACAACTACAAACAGATAAGCACCACTAGAACGGTGCGCGTACGGTAGATAAGAAGCTCGCTGACGTAGCTGATGTGAGCTACAAATGGCAGGGTGGATGGAATGGATGGCAAGCGGAAATGATACGGGCCCGGGGCTTCTGCTCCGGGCCCTTAGCTTTCTGAAGAAGCCAGGAATCCCAAACCTGCTTATAGTAGTTCTGACAGGTGGATGAAATCTTCGGGCTTCAGGATTTCTGCCCGGACGGACGCTTCGATACCTGCCTGCGCCAAGGCGACCTCTACCTGAGCCTCGTCCCAGACAGCGCGCAGATTGTTGCGCATGGTTTTGCGGCGCGACGCGAAGGCTCTGTCAACCAGACTCGTCACCTTTTCATACGTGAGTGCGTCCATAACTGGCTGTCGTTGCAGACGGATAACCCGCGAGTCAACGCGCGGGGGTGGTAAAAATGACCTGCGCGACACTGCGAAGTTGCCCGCAGGACGGGCCAACAAGCGCAGTTTGACGGTGTAGGCGCCGTAGTCTTTCGTGCCGGGGTTCGCGGCCATGCGACAGGCGACTTCGTGCTGCACCATAACCGTGGCCGACTGCAGGGTGGTTAGACGCTGGAAAGCGTCCAGCGTAACGGTTGCCGCGACCTGATAGGGCAGGTTCGCAATCAGTGACGTGGGAGCTGTGGGCAATAGTTCCGGCTGCAGGTTCAGGGCGTCGGCTTCAAGGATGGTAAGAGCGCCGGAATGGACGTACTCACTCAAAGTTTCGTTCAAAACAGTGACCAAGGCCGGGTCTTTTTCGATGGCGATGAGGGCGGAACTTGTCGAACGGGTCGCCAGCAGCGCGAGGGTAAGCGTGCCAATGCCGGGGCCGATTTCGAGGATGACGTCGTCGGGGGCCGGGTCAGCCAGACGCAGGATTTTTCCGACAATGGCATCGTCTATCAGGAAGTGCTGGCCCAGGCGCTTTTTGGTGGCAAGACCATAGTGGCGCAGCAAGGCGATGGTCGCCGAGGGGCTGGCGAGCGGAGAGTTCACGGGAGGGACGGTGGTGGAGCGGTGACGGTGGGAGCTGCGGATACGGCGGCGAAAAGCTGGCAGACTTCAGCGCTGGCGCCTTCGATGAAGTCGTCGAAGCTATGTCCGTCGGAGCCGTTGTCGTCAGCGCCGGTATTCGTATCGTCGTCAAGACCCGAATAGCCACGGGTTACGTTCAAGTCAAAGCCCAGCACGGTTGAAGCATAGCGCAGTGGGGTGAGGGCTACCGGGGTCAGCGGGTCGTCTGAACCCGCTACGAGAAAGGCGGCGGCGGGGCGGCCCTGCGGCGGGGCCGGGTGGATTTCAGCGGGCTTTGGCAGATTACGGCGGCACCAGTAGACCATCTGACGGTCAACAATGCCCTTCAGCTGCGCGGAAATCGACGCGAAATACAGCGGCGAGACCCAGATGAGACCCGCGGCGCGTTCCAGGTAAGGCTGCATGCGCGCGGTATCATCGCTGGTCTGGACGCACTCACCCCGCTGTGTGCAAGTCTGACACCCGAGACAGGGGAGGTAGCGGCCCTCGCTGATGTTGAAGGCGACGACGGGCATGCCGTGTTGTTGCAGGGCGTCAGTCAGCGCGCGGGTCAGGCGGGCACACTGACCGTCGGCTCGCGGGCTGCCGTTAATCAGCACGATGGCGTCGTCGCGCGGGGCGTGCGGGGCATGCGGGGCGCTGGTTTCCTGGTCGTTCACGCCACCGTCGCCGCCTCTGCGTATCCGAAGAGTTTCAGCGCCGCGGTCGTCGTGGCGCGGGCGACGTGGGCCAGTGGTTCCCGGCGCGCCGCCGCAACGGTGGCGGCATTCCAGAGCGTATAGGCGGGTTCGCAGGGGTGGCCCCGGAAGGGTTCGGGCGCCATGAAGGGACAGTCAGTTTCAACCAGCAGACGGTCGGCGGGAACGCGGGCGGCACTATCGCGTACCTCATCGGCACGTTTGAAGGTAACCGGCCCCGCAAAGCTGACATGACAACCCAGCGCCATAAAGGGTTCAGCCACCTGGTATTCCCGATTGAAGCAGTGCAGGATGGCGCCTGCCGGGGGCACACCAACCTCGCGCAGGATGTCCAGGCCTTCGTCGTGGGCTTCGCGCAGGTGGATGGTGATGGGCAGATTCAGTTCTGTCGCCAATGCAATCGAGCGGGCAAATACCTCGCGCTGGCAGGCGCGCGGCGAGTGGTCATAGTGAAAGTCCAGCCCCAGCTCGCCCATGCCGCGGGTGCGTGGGTCGTGGGCAAAGGCGCGAATGGCCGCCTCGGTGTCCGCGTTAAAATGGCGGGCGTTGTGGGGGTGAATGCCAACGATGATGCCGACCTCGGGGACACGCGGGGTGGGGCGACTGGCGTGGAGTGGGGCGTGTTCGTCCAGCAGCAGTTGCGCGCTGGCCTGCCAATCGGCCAGGTCATTGTAGGTGCGCGCGGCGTCCTCGGCCACGTCAGCGATCGTCATCACGTGGGAGAGACCCGCCACTGCCGCGCGCGCCAGCGCCAGAGCCGGGTTGTCCAGCAAATCCAGATGGGCGTGCGTATCCACAAGGGGCATTCCGTCGGCGTCAGGCAGGGGCACGTCAACGACGCGCTTTGCCTTGCCCCGGGTGGTGGTAAAGGTCAGGGGATTCATAGCCTTACGGTCTATCGACTTCCAGTCGGGGGAACAGGGGTTCACCGATTGTCACCGTGTTGCCAATAGGCAGGCCACCCCAAGCCGCTTCGCGCTGCAAGTCTTCGCAGGTTGTCGCTGGCAGCACGCCCAGTCGACGGCAGACCTCGTCGCTGGTTTCCGGCAGCACCGGGGCGGCGTACAGCGCCACAATG
>JAIRWZ010000102.1 GCA_031268615.1 Actinomycetes bacterium
CAACCAAATTTAGGGTATTATTTGCAACTTTTCCAACTTTCTTAGTTTGTCGTGGTTGGCCTGATGACATGGCAGACGGTTAGTCCTCGACGATGGCTTCCTCGTTGGGATCGTAGTCTTTGTCGTTGGGGATGTCGGCTTCGATTTCCTCGTCGCTCATTTCCAGACGCTGTATCAGTGACATGAAATCCCCCGGCGTCAGAACCCACAGATTTTCTGGATAATGCCGTTTATTACCCGTCACCAGCAACCCTTGCACCGTCTGTGAAACTTCGAAGAAAACCTTGTCATCCTGATGGACAAACTTTACCGGCAATGGTGTTGCCATCACACAATCCGCCAAGCGAACAATGCTGTCCAGAACCGTTTCCGCGCTTTCCCGCTTAATTGGAAGCCTTCCTTGCAGCAAAACCCGTCTATATTCCGAGTACATGCGCATGTCGTAGGCCAGCAGTATCTGTGACTCTTTAAAATGCGCCAGTATTTGAGCACAATTGCCTCCTGGCGTCAGCAGTCCTGACACGAGCACATTTGTATCAAGCACTATCCTCATTAGACGGCTTGAAGTTTGACATTGTGGCGCCCGATGGCTGTTTGTCCAGCTGTCTCACGCTCTGCATGAGCCTCGGCACGAACCTCCGCGATCATCTCGTTGATTTCGTCCATGGTCATTTTGTCCGTGCCTGCCTCAATTGAAGCGCGATGGGCATCTGCAATCGCTTTTTCCATGCGCAAACGCCAGAGCATTTTATCTGCCTCAATAGAATCAAGACCCATTGCACTAATCATCATCGCTTTCGGCTTTCCGTTGCTGGAAATCAGGGCGCCGCCCTCTTTGACCACCGACTCCACCACCGCTTTTGCGTTGCGGCTCAAATCCACCATGTTATACATCAGCATGTCTGCTCCCTTCAACAGGAACATACTAACATGATTACAAACAATTATTCACATAATTATTTGATTTTCGCTAACACAGGCACAGGCGTCGCTTTGCGCTGAACTTTCCACTGCCAGCCCGCAGTACACTCGAAACCGTCTCTGCGGGGAACAAACTACGTTGTCCCTGTCAGGAAAACTCCACCCTTTTCAGGCGGTCAAAGAGGACGCCTATGCGCGTGAGGAAACTGTGCGGGTCGAAAATGTCTTCCAGCTGTTCAGCGCCAAGCGCACCGTTCGGGTCGGCCTCCAGACGTTGACGAAAGCTCGCCCCCGCGCGGGCATGCTGCAAATCATCCCAGACCGCCATGGCGTTACCCTGCACCACCTCGTAAGCGTCCTCGCGCGACATACCCGTATCCACCAACGCCAGCAGCACCCGGCTGGAATAAATCAAACCCCGGGTCTTGTCCAGATTCGCGCGCATATTGTCCGGATACAACACCAATCCGTCCAGCACCCAGGCCAACCTGTCCAGCAGATAGTCCAACGCTATGCTGCTGTCGGCCAGCGCCACCCGCTCTGCCGACGAATGGGAAATGTCACGCTCATGCCACAGCGCCACGTCATTCAAGCCAACCTGCGCATTAGCCTTCACCACGCGCGCTAAACCGCAAATGCGTTCCGACACAATGGGATTGCGCTTGTGCGGCATGGCCGACGAACCCTTCTGCCCCGGCAAAAACGGCTCTTCGACTTCCAGCGTGTCAGTTTTTTGCAGGGCACGCACCTCAGTCGCGATTTCTTCGGCGACCGCCGCCACCCCCGCCAAAACCGACAGGAAAAAGGCGTGTCGGTCACGCGCGACAATCTGCGTGGACAGCGGGTCGGGCTCCAGCCCCAGCTTTTTGCACACATAGGCCTCGACAGCCGGGTCAATGTTGCTGTAACTGCCCACCGCTCCGGAAATCGCACCAACCGCTATCTGGCGACGCACACCGTGCAAACGCTTGAAGGCCCGATGAAGTGAGTGCGTCCATCGTCCGAATTTCATCCCCAGGGTCATAGGCTCGGCGTGAATGCCATGCGTCCTTCCCACACAGAGCATGTCGCGTGTCTCGAAGGCGCGCCGTTTGCAAATCTCTCCCAATCGGGCGACATCAGCAATCAGCACATCGGTCGCCTGTGTCAGTTGCCAGGACAGGGCGGTATCCCCCAAATCGGAGGAAGTCATGCCGTAATGTACCCATTTCGAAGCCGGGCCAATATGTTCGGCCATGTCCGTCAGGAAAGCAATGACATCATGGTGCAGGGTTGATTCCAGTTCAGCAATGCGCTCAAGGGAAAAGTCCGCACGGGCGCGGATTTCTGCTGCCTCGGCAGGTGTGATGTCAGTATCGGGTAACCCGGCTTGCGCTTCGCAGGCCAACACTTCGATTTCGCGCCACATGGCAAACTTGCTTTCCAGAGAAAACAGCGACGCCATTTCAGGACGGGAATAACGGTCAATCATGTAACGGTTCCTTTCAAATTACGCAGTCGCAGAGGTCGATAACTCTGTAGGGCGATCATTGTATGGCCGCCATTTGTTGAGGCCACCCACACCCTGCGGCGGGCAAGGATTGCCCGCCCTACACAGAGTCTCCCCTCACTATCCATTTTCCCGCTCGAACCGATGGACGTACTCGCCAACCTTTTCTTTCAGAGCGTTCAATCTGCCACCGGATTCACCGCCTTCGGGAATCATCGGAAGGAAGGTTTGGTACGCTACTCCCACAGCGGGGCCGACGTGGGTTCCGACCACGGGACTGACCGGTTCGAACGACACGGCCAAGTCAGTGAGCGGTTCGATGACGTTGTCGCGGAATTTCTCCGCGGTCGCGGAATCGGCAATGTAGTGAACACAGATATGTTTGAGGCCGCCACATTCCTCGACATCGCGCAAGAAACGGTCCTTGATGGCCACCAGCGCCTTTGAGAAGGTGCGGACCTTCGCCCAGGTGTAGACCACCCCATTTTCCGGTCCCAACACCGGCACTAATTTCAGCGCAGAGCCCAGCAAAGCACTGGCTCGCCCAATGCGCCCGCCGCGGCGCAGGTATTCCAGAGAATGCGGCGCGAACAAAAAACGCGCGCAACTGACCGTCTGGCGCGCCACCTGTGCGCAGGTTTTCAGAGTTGCGCCGCCCTCCGCTGCTTTGGCGGCGGCAAGCACCGGATAGGTCAGCGCCATAGACGTCGATTTGCTATCGACAATGTCAATCTGCGCACCGGGACGTTCCGCCATCACCTGCGTGGCAACCATGCGCGCCGTCTCATAAGTTCCTGACAGACCACCGGACAGAAAGATACCCAACACTTCGTCGCCTTCATCCAGCAAGGCATTAAACGTATTACGAAAGGTGCCCACCGTCGGTTGTGATGAGGTCGGCAGGGGATTCATTTCGGGCAAACGTCGGTAGAAATCGGCTAGATTCAAATCCACCTCGGCCGTTGCCACGCCATCGACTATCACGCAGAGCGTGACAACGGTCAAACGATGTGCGTCAATCTGTTCAGGGCTTAGGTTGGCGGTGCTGTCAGTGACAATGCGTACGCTCATGGTTTCCTTCCCTGGGGACGGGACACGACGGTCCAATTCCCCGTCTTATGCTCCTGGTCATAAGGACAAAGGTCGGGACTGAAATCCTGACCCTCCTCACCTAATTAGTGCCGGTATGGGCGTCCTCACTTCTTCTGCTCAACAACCGCTGACGGCACAGGGCGCGACATGTCCCGCCGCGACTGCTTCTTCGCGGGCGGTGACCGGTAGCGTACGCTCGCCGTTGGTATCCAGTATACAGGTTGTGTCTTCGATGAAGGCATTCCCCGTAGCTTGCCAGGCTTTCACCCGACAGCCCCGGCAAATGCGGCTATAGTCACAGGCTTCCGGCGCGCACTGGCCGCTGGAATCGGCGGCGTCCAGTTCGTAGAGGCGCGACGTGGCTTCGTCGAAACTGATGTCGTGAATGTTGCCGACCGTCCAGTCCTGCGCGAACTGACAGGGCATGACCCCGCCTTCCGAGTTGATGGTCATGTGGCCCTGACCAACCGGACAGGCGCTGAAGGTCTGGAAACGTTTCAGGCCTTTGCTCACGTCAACGCCGCGCGCCACCAGTTTTTCGGCGATGTAGGGAATGGTCGAAGGAATGGCGCCGATGTCGTATTCCAGCGACGAGGCAGGATCCAGCATGTCGTCAACCACGAAATCGCAGAGCCGGCGCCACTGATCGACGCTGACACGCATATTTTCCTCACCGGCGCTGCGCCCGGAGGTAATCAGGTCACAGATGTAGAGCAGCGAGCAGTCCAGTTCTTTGGCCAGCGTCACGATGTCGTAAATGAATTCGTAGGTTTCGCGGGTCAGCGCTGTTTTGACGGCTACTTTCACCCCGGCGGCGCGTAGGTTTTTGATAGCTTTCACGACTTTTTGGTAGGTGCCGGGGACCTGGGTCAGCGCATCGTGATAGTATTCGGGACCATAAATGGACGTGGCGATGAATCGTACGCCGTTTTCCGCCAGCCGCTGCGCTGCTTTCGGCGTCACAAAGGTGCAGTTCGTCGAAATGGTGGGCTGGACGCCTGCCTTGTTAATCCGCTTGAGGATTTCCCAGAAATTGGGACGCATCATGGGCTCTCCACCGGACAAAAATACGACCGGTACGCCGGCTTCCTCCATGCGGTCAACCATTTCATAGGCTTGTTCGTCGCTTAGTTGGTCGGGTTTGACGTGACCGTCGGCCGCCATGTAGCAGTGCGAACACAGCAGATTGCAGCGATTGGTGATATTCCAAATGAGCGACGACGGCCGCCCCAGGCGCTTGGCCTGCTGTGCGCGCGTCTCTGATTCGGACGCAACTCCTTCGAAAAACAACGACCTGACATGTGCCATAGCAATCCTCCGTCAACCCTTGGCGCCGACCGCGCGCGGCGACCGCCTGTCCGACGAACCCATCCGCGCCGGAACACCATTGTAGCGCAGTTTGTCAAGAGAGAGCCTGTCACATGTTGGCGCGCAGACTTGCCCCGCAGACTTGCAGGGCGTAAGCGTTTCGAAACGAAGCGAATGAGTGAGTGCGTCCAGACCTGAAGCAGGCTTGCAGGTATGAACCCCGGTCAAAGCCAGGGGCAGGCTCAGTGCTCGCGCCTGTTGTTCTTGAACGCCCCCGGGGGTGCCTCCGGGAAAACCACAGAAACACTTGCGGGAAGTCCGGAAGTCTGTCACAATAACCGTGTAAATCATATTCTTACTATTCGATTTGCACGGTTGGCCGTCCGCTCTGAACCGAAATTGGACTCTGGAGACCTACTTGACGCGAGGCGGCTTTCCCGTGAGCGCACTGGCCGCAAGTAATCAGGATTCCTTCGAGTGGCGCGAAAATTTCATCGCGACCTTTCTGGAGCGTGACTTGCTACAATGGGCCGGTTTCAACCCCGCCACCATGCGACGCCTGTGGCAGATGCTGGCTCATCTGAACGGACAAACCGCCAATTACAGCCGTCTCGCTTCGGCGCTGGGCGTCAGCGCAACAATGGTGCGAAACTACGTGGATTTGCTGGCCAGCACCTTCATGCTGGACATTATACCTCCCCATCACAGTAACCTGAGAAAGCGCTTGGTGAAAGCCCCGAAAGTCTACCTGAATGATACGGGGATAACGGCGGCGCTGCTGGACCTGCACAATTTTGAGAGTCTCATCGGACACCCTGGATTCGGCGCGTTATGGGAACAGGCGGTGCTGGCAAATATCCGCGCACTGTTTCCGCGCGCCAACATCACCCACTACCGCAGCTCACACGGCGCCGAGGCAGATTTTATCGTTTCCCTGGAGAGGCGAACCTGTGTCGTCGAATGCAAAGCTTCGCTGTCTCCCACCCTTAGCCGCGGGTTCTTTAACGCCTTGGACGACATTCGCCCTTCCCGAGCCACGGTGGTTATACCCGCCACGCAGGGTTGGCCCATGCAGGCCGGCCTGGACTGTGTAGGTATGGATGAGCTCCCTGCATTGTTTGAACAGACGGAGTGAGTACTGAAGCCTGCCACCGGCTTTGATCGGGGGTCCACACCCGCACGTTGCCCGTGTACCGTCTGTCGTCACCGGTGTGACGGCAGACGGAGGTCGTATTCTCCTGGCAGGAACAGGGCGGGGCTGGGCGTACTCGCTTCGCTTGTTCGTTTGCTCTCTCTTAGACGAAGGGGATTTTGTCTAGTTTTTTCAGGATAAGGCCGCCAAAGGTTCCGGTCAGATAGCCGGTGACGGTTCCGGTGATGAGCAGCACCGGGAGGTAGTAGATGAGCCCGTCGGTTCGCAGTAGGACAATGGCTACGCCAATCTGCGCCAGATTATGCCCCACGCCGCCGGCAATCCCGACCCCTGTCAGGCTGAACCTGCCGATTCGCTTCAGGCACACCATGAGAGCCAGGCTCAACACACCGCCCGCAATGCTGTAGGCTAGGCCGATGAAGTTTCCAAACAGCGCGGTGGACAGAACAATGCGCGTCAGAGATATGGTCGCGGCGTCGGGGACGCCCATTTTATAGAGGGCAATCATTGTGATGATATTGGCCAGCCCCAGTTTCATGCCGGGGACGAAGAAGGGCAGGGGTATCAGCGTCTCCAGATAGCTCAAAATCATGGCCAGCACCACCATCAGCGCAAAACGTGAGATTTTGTTGGTGGTCATTGCAGGACTCCATCAACGTCGTTGGGCTTCCCACCGCTGACCGTGATGACCAGTTTATGCGGAAGGCAGACGATACTTTCCCCTTCTTTTGATATCGCCCGCTGTTTCGTACACAGCAGTTCCGGACAATCCGCGTCAATCACGGTAGCACGCCCCTTTTCGATTTTCAGCAGGTTGTGGCCGTTGTAGGTCAAATCAACCTCCCGGTCCGTATCCAGCGGATAGCTGGCCACCACCGCGCCATCGTAGTGAACATCCACCTGCGCGCCACCAGTTTTCGCAAAGTTGACCGCGGCGAATAGCACAATTCCGACCAGCAGCAGTCCGCCAAACAGCACGAGGTCGTTTTTTCGGACGATGTTTCGTGCGTCTCTCCTACCGTCGTCAACTGGATTTTTCATAGCACCGTGTAGCCATCGGCCAGCAATTGGAAGGAGTCTTTCAGGCCATCGGTTACCTGTACCTGTTTGTCGGTAGTCACAAATATCGCCTCGGCATCATAGCGCGCCAAAAGCTCCAGCGACTGCTCCCAGCCCAGGACGAAACAGGCCGTCGATAGCGCGTCACACTGCGCACCGTGGCGCCCCACCACCGTTACTGACATCAACCCGTTATCCACGGGGTACCCGGTCGCAGGGTCTAAAATGTGGTGGTATCTTTTGCCATCAAGTTCGAAATACCGCTCATAGTCTCCTGACGAAGACACATGATTCGTGCCTTTCAAAGTGAGTGCGCCCAGATAATCGACTTCATCCCGGGGGTTCAGGACCGCCACTTTCCACGGCTCATCGGTGCTTTTTTTGCCGTACGTCAACACACTGCTGCCACCGATATTGACGAGCGCACCCGCTACGTCACCTTTTGCGTCAAAATAGGATTCGACTTCATCACAGCCGATTCCTTTGCCCATCGCGCCGAGGTCAATACTGGATGACTCTGCCAAGGTAGCGGAATCGCCCTCCACGTGAACATGCGCGTAGCCCACATCGGCGAGAAGCGACGAGATACGGGAAGCGTCGGGGACTACCTCACTGCCCCCATCAAAATCCCATAGTTGCGTTAGCTGCCCCATCGTCGGATCGAAGGCGCCGTTGCTGTCTGCCGCAATTTCGAGAGCGGTTTGAAGGTAGCCCTTCGTTTCCTGTGAGATTTCTGTCGGGGCGCCACCCCGGACAGCGAGAGCATTGCGGTTAATTGCGGCCACTTCTGAATCTTCCTCACGCCAGGAAATTCTTTGTTTCTCAATTGTTGTCAAGAGGTCAACTATTTCAGCCGCGATGTTCTTGTCCGTTGAATAGATGGTTTGGTTTACCACGGTTCCCATAGCGAAACCCACGTCATCATAGGAGGTCATATCGTCGCCAGACACAGCCGTATCAGAGGTATTGTCCTTGTTCGCGCCGGCGCCCGAAGTGCATGCGCATACCAGCAGGGCGCACGCGCATAAAACGCAAACTGTTTTCAGACTATGCCTCATTCCACTCATCTCCCGGTTTTCCTTTCGTTAATTAGTTAATAATTAGTTAATTTAGTTAGCAATAGCTAACCAGTATTTCCCACTTTTGTCAAGTGTTTCCCGGGGTAAAGAGAAAGATAACCCCCTGGGGATTTACGGCCAACACGACTAATAACAAGGTTCGAAAATAGCCAAAAATAAGGGCTTGTGTTCCCTAAATGGTTAGCGTATGCTAACTACCATGAACAGATTGGTTAGCTTATGCTAACTCTACTCGCAGCGTCAGGCGAGAAAGGAGGTGATGACGACCATGTGTGAAAGATTCGATACTTAAGATATCACTGGCGTCCATGGACGCACTCGCTCATCAAAATTATCCTATGATATGTGAAAGAGGTAACTTCGTATGAATATACACCTAAGAAAAAGCAGGCGGGTTCTGGCGTTTTGTGCCGTGCTGTGCGTGTTGAGCTTGATGTTTTCCGCGTCGACGTTTGCGGCAAGCGGCTCGATTCGGACCCCGCGACGTACCATGTATCTGAAGAGAAAGACCGCGCTGACCCTGCCTGTCATCGCAACTGACAGCACGGGGAAGGCTGCGGCGCCAACCTACAAATCGAGCAAGACAAAGGTTGCCACGGTTTCGAAAAGTGGCAAGGTTTCGGCAAAACGGGTTGGTTCTGCCACCATTACGATTTCGCTCAAGGGCGCTACCAGCGTCAAAGTGAAGGTGAACGTGGTAAAGAAAGCGAAGGCGCTGAAATCGGTGAAAGCCACCGGCGCGCCGACCAGTATTGCCGCCGGCGCCACAAAGGTCATCGGTGTTTCGCTTTCTCCTGCCTCGGCGACCGGGGTTAAGGTCAGTTTTGCATCCTCGAATACTAAGGTGCTGACCATTAACAAGGCCGGGGTGAGCAAGGGTATTCGTCCCGGAAAAGCAACGGTGACCATCAAGGCGGGCAAAAAATCGGTGAAGAAAACGATTACCGTAACCGCGGCGGCGGCGGCCAGCGGCATTTCCGCACAGGCGTATTCTGTGAGCGTGCCGGGGCTGTCAAGCTATCGTGTCAACTATGCCGTCCTGACCTTGCCGAAGGGCAGCAGCGGCTACAGCGCTACGTTGGGCGGCGAGAAGGTGACACTGCAGGCGGTCGTCACCGGCGGAACCGTCGTCAGGATTCCTGTCAAGGCAGGCGTGACTTCGGCGGCGCTCGTTGTGTCCCACGGAGGTGTGCCGGTTCTGGAGCGGACGCTGGCTTTCGCGGCGGGCGGAAAGACGGCGCCGGTGGCGCTGTACGGTACCACTCCCATGAACTTCAGCGAGTATTTTCACGACGTGACCACGCCCATAGGACTTCCCGCGGGGGTAGCTTTTGGCAGCGCGGACAGTATTGCTACGCCGCGCAAGTTCATTAGTCAGGGCACGCGTACAGGTACTGTTGTCGGCGGCAGTGATACGCTGACCTATGCAGAGGGCGACTTGCTGGGGAAGGTCGATACCGTGTCAACGGCCACCTATGGTGATGGCACGCATTTCGCACCGAACGGTAACTTGACCCTGATTGGAAATCGCGAAACCAATACTGATCCCAACAAGGCAATCGCACGCATCACTGCCGTTGAAGTCAGCGCTGACTTTGGGCTGTATGCCAATGCGGAAATACTGCGTCAACGGGGACAGGCGACGCTGCGGTCCAGCAACGTGCTGGCTCAACTGCGGTCCAATAAGGCGAACTTTACGCTGGCAAATGTTCAGTTGAGCGGGAACGCCTGGTTGAGCGCCAGCGGATCGAGCGTAGCCGCGCCCTCCCTCTACAAGGCAAAGGCTTTGCTGGTTGATGGCAACTGGGGCGTGCGGAAACTGGTCAACGCGGCGACGGTCAAGCCGCTGCCCGGGGTTGGCAACGGTGGCGAAACGGAAGATATCAGCTATTACGGTACCTGGGCGGACGTCATGACCGGCTTTTC
Organism: Actinomycetes bacterium; assembly: GCA_031268615.1. Classification (GTDB taxonomy): domain Bacteria; phylum Actinomycetota; class Coriobacteriia; order WRKU01; family WQUG01; genus JAIRWZ01. The sequence continues at coordinate 10,028 of JAIRWZ010000102.1, forward strand.
TTTCGGAGACGCCGCAACGTTGACGCCGGATTACAGTGGCGCTAACTACTGGGATAACTTTGCCAACAATATCTACGGTGGAATCATTACAGACCAGTCCGGCAACAAGGAGCCGTTGGTGTTCATGCAAAACCTGTTCACCCACCGTATGCACGAAGATTTTGACGTGGCGCTCTCGCCGTCACGTTTCGCGCGGCTCTATAATCTCGATTATCCCGGTACCTACCATGTGCAGGTGTTTACCAAGGGATTTGAGGATGTCGAATTTGATTTCTCCGCAAAAATTCCGGTTAACCCCACGCTGGCGCTGACGGGTGGTGGTGCGATTCAGGTTTCCGACACGACGCAGCCAATCGTGAAAACCATCACTGGCGTTGAGGACGCAGCCAGCTATATCGCGGGCGCTGCGCTCACCAAAGGTGCTGCAGGCGTTGAGGTCGCGTCAAACCTCTACACCTTGACTGACGCCGGAGCAGGTTCGGTCACCTTGACCTTGCAGCCGGGGTTGCTCACCGGTTCCTGGTGGGATAGCTATTCCCTGACGTCGGAAACTGCGGCAGTCGGATCAAAAGCGCTTTCCTTCTCGCTGATTAATCCCGTCGTGGTCGATCTGGTAACCGATGCCACTGGTGGCACGAGCGCCATCAGTGGTGGAAGCGCCTATAATGCTCCCTACACCGTGAGTTCGCCAGCCCCGCTGTATTTCAGCGATACGAACTTTGCGGCTGCGGTCAATACGGCAGCTAGAGGTGGCTCTACTATTCAGCAGGTTGACGCTGGGACAGGAGAAACCATTGGCGCAGCGGTTGCGGCCGGAAGCGCGTTAGCTTTCGACGCCGGCTCGAGCGGACCCTACCACATAAATACCGGTAGCGCGCTGTTTGAAAGCGGAAAGACCTACCGGGTGACGGTTGTCGCCACTGGTTTCAATAGCCAGGTATTTTACCTCGCGATTCCGTAGCGACGCAGGTACTGCCACGCAGCTCTAAATCGCAGGGACAGCAATCCGTCCGCTTTG
>JAIRWZ010000155.1 GCA_031268615.1 Actinomycetes bacterium
CATAAGTGAGTATTGAGCCTGTCCCCGGCTTGACTGGGGGTCCATCTCCGCAACAATCTGTCAAAATGCTTAGGACTGCCTGTTCAAATCGTAGCGACAGCAATGTCATTGCGGGGCAATGAAAAGACCCCCGAGGATTCGGGGGTCTTTTCTCTTTGCTACAGACGTGCTGGTATGGACGTGCTTACTTAGTGTCCTTCCAGTGCGTCGGGGTCCTCAATACGGGCAAAAATCATCTTTGACGGAGCAAAGTTGTAAATGTTTGCCAGATAGGCGTGTACCGCCGTGAATATGAGGATGACCCACATAATCCAATAGTGCAAAATACGCATGGGCATTAAATCAGCGCCACCACCCCAGTTAAACCACGAGGCCCACAGGCGCGTACCTGCCTGGAAAATTCCCCACTGTGACGTGGGACCCCACAGGCAAAAGCCGGTGTAGGCCGCCAGAAACGTGATGGGAATAGTTGCCAGGTAGGCGATTTTTTGCAATGACGCATATTTGGCCGAAATCGGATAATCTTTCTTGAAGAACAGATAGTATTTGATAGTCGGCCACATTTGGTGCTTGTTGGCTTCTTGGGGCAGCCAGTTCTTGATGTCAGTGTCTACCTCACGAGTGCCAGGCATATTGGTGGTCTTTACGAAGAAGGACGCCACTATGCGATAGCACAGGTTGATGATGAGTACAAACATCCAGAAAAAGTGCGTGCCTCTGGCTACTCCCATAAGTCCCGCAAAGATGGGATAGTGGATATAGAGTCCGGACAGAGTCAAGAACAACATCGCCAAGAGGTTAATCCAGTGAGTAATGATAAATACTACGGGATGGCCTTCGCGAACAGGTTTATGTGCCATTAGAATGCACCTCCCTGACGAGCGTAGACAGTGCCGGTTTTACCGGTTTTGCGCTCAACGGCATGGATAGAACATCCCACGCAGGGGTCGAAGCTACGCACGATACGCGCGGCTTCCAACGGACGCTCCGGATCCAGGATGGGCGTGCCAACCAAGGCTTGCTCTACTGGTCCCAGACGGCCTTCCTCATCGCGCGGACCCAAGTTCCAGGTCGACGGAATGATGATGACGTAGTTGTCAATCTTTCCACCTTTGACTCGGTCCCAATGGGTAATCGCGCCACGCGGAGCTTCCCACAGGCCAGCGCCATTGCCAGTTGGGCGCTGTGCTGGCTGGAAGAAGCTGCTGCCACCCTCTTTGACGTAGGCAATCAATTCCTGCGTCTGGGCGATGGCCAGCTCAATCAAGTACGGGTTTTCCAGATTGCGAGCTGCCACGCGTCCCAACAGGGACAGCAGCGCACCGGGATTGCCGGCAGCGCCCAAGGCGCCCAGACCGGTGTCAACCAGTTCACGCACGCGATTGTAGCGCTCGTCTGGATTCAGGTACGAAGCCAGCATACGAGCCAGCGGCCCGACTTCGGCGACTTCGCCATTTATACGCGGTGACTTGCACCAGGAATACTTCTTTTGCACATCGTATTCGGTGAAGTCCGGCTTGGTCTCGCTGTCCCAACGGGTCAGTTCCGGATTGGCGTTGTCCCAGGTGCTGGTGACATATTCGTGAATGTCACTATCATCTATGGCCGACGCAACCGGAGCCGCTCCTGTGGCATCCACGAAACCGCGGGCCAGATAACGGTCTGCCGGATCCAGCGAATCGCTGTCAAACACACCCCAGCTGAGGAATTTCTTGCAGCCACCACCGTAGTTCAGGGCGTCCAGATAATGTGGCGCGATGGCCAGCGTATCGGGAATCAGGGTATTGTTGACGAACTTTTGAATCTTGTACAGACGGAACAGCAGGTCATCCAGCTTCTCCTCTGTCGGCATCCACGTAGTACCACCGGGCACAGACGACATAGGGTGCGGGAACTTGCCGCCGACAACCGCCATGATACGCGCGGCTTCGGCCTGTATCTGCAAAGCTTCCAGATAGTGCGCAACCCCAATCAAATGCAGTTCAGGAGGCATCGTCTGCGAAAAAGCAGGATGTCCGAACCAGCCATTGGTAAAGATAGACAGATCGCCGCCGTCAATCAGCTTTTTGACCTGTGCCTGCACAGCGCCAAAATCAGCAACGCTCGTACCGGCCTGCTGCGCCAAGGCGTAGGTGTCAGCTACGTTAGCTTCCAGAACTCTGGATATGTCAACATAGTCAACAGCCGCCAGAGTGTAGAACCAAATGATGTGGCTCTGCAGGAACTGAACCAGCTCCAGAATGTTGCGAACCAGACGCGCGCCGTTGGGCAGGGTAACGCCCGTGGCATCCTCGCTGGCATAACACGACACATGCGTGTTCGGCACCGGGCAAACGCCACAAATGCGCTGCACCATATAGGCAGCGTCAATCGGCGTGCGGCCCTTAATCATGGTTTCGAAACCACGATACAGGGTACCCGAAACCCAGGCGTCATTTACCACGCCGCCGGAGATATCCAGCTCGACGCGCAAGTGACCCTCAATACGAGTCAGGGGGTCAATAACGTAATTTCCAGACTTTTCATCACGGATAGACATGCTCACTCACCCCCCTTTGCAACGCTGACGCCCTTTTTCTGACGCTTGGCGTCGTACTCTTTCATCGGCTCATTTTCCAGCTTCGCGTTCTTACCGATACGACCGGCAGCCTTCATGCCAAATCCATGCGCAACCAGTCCCACGGCCACTACGCCGCCGACAGCCGCTGCAGCCCATGCCGGGTCAACGCCACTGGGACCACCCAGTTTGCCGCGACCCACCGGACGCACGCGACCCAAAAACGGCGTCGAGTTGTCAACCCAGTTGTATTGGGCACAACCAATGCAAGGAGCGCCAGCCTCGACGCACCAAGACGTCTGTCCATTCCATCTCGTGACCGGACAGGTCGTCTGGGTCTGCGGACCCTTGCAGCCCACGGGATAGAGGCAGTAACCTTTGGCTTCCTCCTCCGTGCCGAACTCGTACACGAACTCTCCGTTCTCAAAGTGACCACGACGTGGGCAGTTGTCGTGAATCGTTTGACCGAATAAATACTTCGGGCGTCCGAACTCGTCAAGCTTATCCAAAATCTTTCCGTTTTCCAGCGTCCCCAAAATCAGCGCATCGACCACAATGGCTACGATATGCTCAGGGTTCGCGGGGCAACCCGGCAGGTTGATAACCGGCGTACTGATGCCCTCTTTCTGCAGGAACGGCGCCAGTCCCGTCGCTTTCGATGGATTGGGATAGGAACGCACCAAACCACCGTCCACCGCACATGACCCGACCGAAATGCAGGCTGCCGCTTTCGCCGCGACTTCCTTGACCTGCTCTACCGACGGCTTGCCAGCGATACGCAGTGCATTGCCGTCCCAGCCTTCCATGATGGCGCCTTCATACAGCAGTATGAAGTTACCCTCATGCTCTTCAGCCGTACTGATGATAGCCTCATCCGCGTCGGCCCCCATCGCCATCATCAAAGTTTCGATGTAGTTCAGCGACAGAATGTCCAACACGATTTCAGCCACCGACGGATCCGCGGATTGCGCGATTGACTCCGAACAACCCGTGCAGCCGCCACCATTCAGCCATAACGCGGGGTATAGACCGGATTCCGCCGCTTCAGCGACCTTCGTAGCTATTGTCGCCGCCCAGGTCTGAGACAGACCCAGCAGCGCTGCCACTGAACCGCAAAACTTCAGAAAATCCCGTCGCGAAACCCCACGACCGGCCAGACGCTCATAGAAAGCGCCTTGTGACTCTGCCATGCAAACACCTCCCTTATTCGTCTCCTCGCGGGAGAAAAGCAGACGTCCTCACGTGTCTCCCCAAATTCAAAAGTGAGTACGTCCATTACCGATAGTTATTATTAGCATAAGTTACTCCAATAGTAAACAGCAACGGCAGGTGATATCGGCAGATGGTACCGATTACTAAAGCGCGAAAGGGCTTTGTGGGAGAAATCTCAGACAGTGAGCGAAGTAATGGGGAAAACATAAACGCCTTCAGGAGTACAACGACGAAATGGTGTATTACCCACCAGCACGGCCAAGAACGCAGGATCAGGATTGCGCGCCATCGGATTAGCAGCAATTTTTCGCTTTAATCGTAAGAGATTTCTGACCCCTTGTTCCACTTTATTTTCGCCCAATTTGATTTCAATGCCTGCCCAACGTCCATCGCGCAATTCGATAATGACATCGACTTCCAATCCGTCAGAATCACGGTAGTAGCGAATGGGATTAGTCAGAGCTGCATCCATGTCGGAAGCGTAAATACGCAAATCGCGCAAACACAGCTCTTCAAACAAACGACCGAACAGCTGCGCATCGGTCAAAAGCCATTGTTTGTTGACACCCAGCAGTGCCGCAGACAGGGAGGGATCGACAAAACTACGGATAGGCTTAGTTCGCACCCGCGATTTTGAACGCACCGGAGCATCCCAACCATTCAAGTCTTCGATGATGAAGCGGTCATGAAACAGGTTGATGAGCCTTTCCACTGCTTCACGTGAAAGTATCTTCTGTAATTTTAATTCTTGAGCATTGTCCACAGAAATATCATTCAGCAACGTCTGGTACGTTACCGCCTGCCCGATATTTCGAGCAAGCGACGTCAGCACCCGCTGCAAGCGGGATTCCCCAATCCTTTCTTTCGCTGCTACAAAAGAAATCAGCGCCTCCAGATACTGCGAAGGCACTCCGGCGGCTATCTTCTCATCCAGAGAGAGAGAACCCGGCCATCCTCCTCTGCAAATCCATTTAGCAATATCAGCCAAACTGGTATCTACAGCCGCACTGTCAAATTCTCCATTGAAGAGACCAGACAATGATACCTGCCCATCGGAATACCCTGACTCATACAGACTCATGGGGCGCAAATGCAATCGTGCAATACGTCCAGAGCCGCTATGAGTAATTTCGTTTTTGCGCGGAGTCGATGATCCCGTCAGAATATACAACCCACGTTTTCCTGCTGCCTCATCAATCGCCAGACGTGTCTGATCCCACAATGCCGGAACTTCCTGCCATTCGTCAATGATATGGGGAGGCTTCCCTTCGAAAGCAAGCCTTGTGTCGGCTTCAACCAGTCTTCTGATGCGCACGTCAGAAAGATTAACCTTACTCATACCATGGGCCTCTGCCATCCAAGTTTTGCCACACCACATGCTTCCGATGATTTCCACGGCTCCAAAAGCTGTCAGCAAACGGTCCAGCCTCGCGTCTAAAATGCGATGCTTATATCCGGTATTCCGAAGAGTCATTTCGTGCCTCCATTCCACCCTTTATTAACCGCTATTATCGCAACATAGAGGGAATTTGTCCAGCAAAATAGAGGGAATTTATTAAGCAAAATAGAGGCATTCTGTTCAGCAAAATAGAGGAGATGGTCACCGGGGTTAATGGCCATCTGGCATAGGCGAGACTGCGGCGGGTATGGACGTACTCACTCCGTTGCTTTATTTCCAGCGGATGAGGGCGCGCTCGGCTAGCGTCAGGGCTTCGTACAGCACGACGCCGAGCAGCGCCATGGCGATAATGCCGGCAAACATGGCGGCATAGTTCAGCATGCCCCAGGCCTCGACGATGTAGTAGCCCAGACCGGAAGCGCCCGCAATCGACTCGGCCAGAAACAGGATGGCGATGGCCGTGCCTGCGTTAATGCGCAGCGCGGTAAAGACTTCGGGCAGGGTCGCGGGGACCACCACATGGCGGGCGACCTGCGTTTTCGTCGCGCCCAGCGAGCGGGCAACGCGCAGGTATTCGGGCGCAATGTTGCGCGCGGCATCCCGGGCGGTAATCAGGGTCTGGAAAAATATCACCAGCCCAATGAGTATGATTTTCGGCGCGTTTCCCAGGCCAAACAGAACCAGAAGGACGGGCAAAAAGACGACTTTCGGGATGGGGTACAGCAGATACAACAGCGGCGTGGCCAGCGCGTCTAATGAGCGAGAGCGTCCAATCATGAGACCCAACGGCAGGGCTAAGCCGGTGCCCAGCGCCATCGCCATCACGATGCGCGCAAGGGACGTACCTGCCTGCGGAATGAGCGCGGGCAGCTCGGCTACAAAGCTGGCAAGCGCTGCCGGCGGAGCAGGTAGCGCCGGGGTTCGCAAGGCGAGGGAAGCCAGCCACCAGAGCGCGAGCAGCGCCAGCGTTGCGCCCAGATATCCGGCAAGACGTCTCATTGTTCATCCTCGTGGGGACAGGGCTTGAGCAGTTCCCGCAGCTGACGGGTCAGGGCGACAAATCCGTCGCTGTCGCGCTGTCCCATGTAGGGGTTATCCAGCAGCGTGGAGGGGTGGGTGGGGCGAGAGCAAGGCGTCATGACCAGCACGCGCTGGCCGAGGAAGGCCGCCTCGTCTACGTCATGGGTCACCAGCACCTGCGTGTAGCCTTGTTCGCGCCAGAGCTGCAAAAGGAGCTGTTGCAAATCTTCGCGCGCCAAGGCGTCTAGCGCCGACAGCGCTTCGTCAGCCAGCAACAGGTCGCAGTCTGCCGCCAGTGCGCGCGCCAGCGCAACCCGTTGTATCTGCCCGCCGGACAACTCACGTGGCCAAGCCTGCACAAAGTCGGCCAGACCCAGACGGGTCAGCGCGGTCTGTGCGCGTTGAAACGCGGTAATGCGGGGGGTGCCCGCGATAATCAAGCCCAGAGCCGCGTTTTCCAGCGCAGTTTTCCAAGGCAACAAACCGTGGTTCTGCAAGATGAACGCAGTCTGGCGACGCGGCGCGAGGAGCGGAGCGCCGTCGATGGTCAGAGTTCCTGCCGTTGGCTGGATGAGACCTGCGGCCAATTGCAACAGGGTCGATTTACCGCAGCCTGACGGACCGATGATAGCGAGGGAAGCGCCGTCCGCAAGGTTCAGCGTCAGGTCGGTCAACGCCGGATTGTCAGCGCCGGGGTAGGTGTAGGACAGGTGATTGAAAGCGAGCGTCGGCATAGGTGAGGGCTGTTCCGGGTTATTCTGTATCTTGATACGGAGGTTCTGGCACGGTCGGTGTCGGGGCGTTCTGGATTCCCGCTTTCGCGGGAATGACTGGTGGGGTTGCGGGGGTTGCGGAGGCTGCGGGAACGGTTGCGGGGGGTTTTGTTCCGGAGTGCAGGGCTGCGCCACCAAAGAGGAATGAACGGTAGGTAACGTCCGTCAACCCTTGTTTGCGCATTAGGTCAGCCAACGCGTCTTTTGACAGGAAGGCTTCGGTACTGTCATTCAGCCACTTGTATTCTTCCGGGGCGTGGGCGACCAGCGTTCCCATGAGGGGCATGAGGTATTTGAAATAGAGACGAAAGAAAGGTTTGATGAGCGGATGGGTAGGATAGGAACTATCCAGACAGAAGAAGCGTCCACCCGGACGCAGAACGCGGGTCATTTCCGCAATAACTTGTCCGTAATCGGGCATATTGCGCAAACCAAAGGACACGCAAGCTACGTCAAAGCTATCGTCGAGAAAAGAGAGTGACAGGGCGTTTTCACACGCGATGGTGACGTTTTCAACACCGGCCTCATCAAAGCGCTGTCGCGCGACGGCCAGCATATTTTCGCTGAAATCAGAAGCGGTGACACGAGCAGCAGGCACGGCTTGGGCAATAGCCAGAGCAATGTCACCCGTGCCACTGGCCAGGTCCAGAACCGCCTCCGGACGGACTGCGGCAATGGCGCGCACCAGCGCGCGCTTCCAGGCACGGTGACGCCCGAGCGAAATCACGTCATTCATGCGGTCATAGTCAGTCGATATGGACTGAAAGACCTCGTAGACACGGGCTTGCTTTTGCTCGGGCGTTGCCGTGTGCGCCGTGACGGTTGCGGGAATGGACGCACTCACTCCTCTTTTGTCGTTAGGCAAAGTGGGCTCCTAGCAGTATGGACAGCGCGAACAGGTAGTTGATGATGGCGGCTTGCCGGACGATGGCCTGCATGAGGCGCGGGCGGTTTTCGGGGCCGTAGGGACCGGTTGCCAGCAGGCGGATGTTGCCGTAGGACAGCGCGGCGGCGACAAGGACGACCGGCGTCCCGAAGCGCCACCGTGCCAGACACAGCGCGAAGGCGATGGCCAGAGCAACGACGTTGCCCGTGGCGATGAGGCTGGCGCTGCGCGACTCGCCCAGGTAGATGGGCAGGGTGCGCCGACCCGCTTCGATGTCGCGCGCGATGTCATTGGTGTTGTTGGTCTGCATAATCAGCGCGATGGTGATGAAGGGCACCAGTGTGGCGACAGCCGCAATGAACGGAAGCCGTCCGGTCAGGGCCAGCACCGTGGCAGCCGTGATAGCGATACCCATGACCGTACCGGACACGACTTCGCCCAGGGGCAGAGTCGATATGGGCGCAGGCCCGGCTGAATAGGTCAGAACGGCTGCCAGGCCCAGCAGCCCCAGCAACAAGGTGGGGATGGGCGCGTTGGACAGCGCAGTCACGGTCAGGCCACAGACCAGCGCGATGAAGAGGCAGGTTATCGCCAGATTGCGCGCTGAACGCGGATTCAGGCGGTGATAAATCAGCGCCTGGTCGGTGACATCCACGACGTTGTCAGCCGTGTCGGTGCCCGCCTGGAAATCGACATAATCGTTCAGGGTATTGACCGCGGACTGCGCAGCACAGGCCGTCACCAGCATGAGCAGCACGACCGCAATCGCACGCGGACTGGCCAGCAGGGTCAGCGGCGTCCAGGCGCCCGTCCCGATGGCCAGCGCCGTCCCGATGACAACTGGCGCGATGGCAGCCACCCAAGTCTGGGGCGCCATCAGCTGCACGGCGGCGGTCAGGGTCAGGCGGTTGTATGTGGGCTCTTGTGTGGTCACGCAAAGTATTGTACCCGATGGACGTACTCACTCCTGTTTGTTTTGGATTTCAGCACAGAGAAGCAGTGAGTGCGTCCATACCTGGCTTGGTATACTGGAGGGGGAGATATAGGGGCACAGGTGTAGAGAGCGGGGCCGCCCACCCCAGGTGAGGGAGGTTATCATGTCGTATCACGTGCTGATTGTTGAGGATGACCCGCTCATTGCGCGTGAACTGGGAGAATTGCTTGAACGTTACGGGTATGAAGTTTCACTGCTCACCGATTTCAAACAGGTGGTTGCTGATGTCCTGTCCGCCCGGGCACACCTCGTTTTGCTCGATTTGAACCTTCCTTTTTTTGACGGGTACCATATTTGTCGCGAGCTGCGCAAGCAGTCAGATATTCCCCTCATAGTGGTCACGAGTCGCGATACGGAATTTGACGAGCTGATGAGCCTGAATTTGGGCGCTGACCAATTCATCACTAAGCCTTATAACACGCAGATTCTGCTCGCGAAAATATCGGCGCTGCTTAGTCGCAGCTACGAGGGCGGGCGAGACCCGGTGTTGCGCTTCAAAGATTTGGTGCTTGACCTGGCAGAAAGCCGTCTGGAATATCGGGGGCAAAGCGTTGAGCTTTCCAAAAATGAACTCGGCATTTTGCGGGCGTTGATTCAGCAGCAAGGCGGTATTGTATCGCGCGCTGACCTGATGTATGCGCTGTGGGATTCAGATTCGTTCATTGACGATAACACCTTGACGGTTAACATCAACAGGCTGCGCAGGAAGCTGGCATCCCTCGGTGCAGAAGAGGTGCTGCGAACGCGGCGCGGTCAGGGCTATTCGCTATGAATGTCACGGTGAATGTGAGGACCTATCTGCGCCAGCGTCTGCCGTTTTTTGTAATCATGGTGGCAGTATCGCTGACTGCCGCGGTCCTGTTGTATCTGGTTTCTGACAGCGCCTACCTCGCCTGGAGCATATCCGCGCTGCTCTTTTGCGGTTCTTGTCTGGCGCTGGTTCCTGAATATTTCTCGCGGTATCGCTATTATCAGGATTTAGCCGACGCCCTTGACGGTCTGGATAGGAAGCGTTTGCTTGCTGAAGTCATAGAACGTCCCTCGTTTTTCGAAGGCCAGCTGCTGCATGATACCGTCCGTGCGGTCGGGAAATCCTGTAACGACGAGGTGAGCGCCTACAGTCAGAATGCCCTGGAGTATAGGGAATATCTTGAAATGTGGGTGCATGAGATAAAGACGCCAATTGCCGGGGCAAAGCTCGCTGCTGAAAACACCGGCAATGAGCGCGCGGTCGAAGAGCTTGAAAAAATTGAGCGTCTGGTGCAGCAGGTACTGTTCTGCGCACGCAGCAACAGCGTTGACAAAGATTACGTTATCAGGCGCTGCGAACTCGCTGCGCTCATCAGCGATTTTTTGCGGACCAACGCCCGCTACCTGATAGCCCATAACATTCGTATTGAGACACGCGACCTTAACTATTCGGTTTCTGCTGACAGCAAGTGGTTGTTCTTCATCCTGTGGCAGCTGGTCAATAATGCCGTAAAATACGGCACGGATTCGCTCAGTTTTCATGCACGCACGCAGGACAACAACCGCTCCTTGTGTATCGCTGACACTGGTATTGGCATTCCCCTGTCGGACCAAGGGCGTATCTTCGACAAGGGTTTTACCGGAGAAAACGGGCGCAGATTTGGAGCTTCAACCGGCCTGGGGCTGTATCTCTGCCGCAAGCTCTGCCGCGAAATGGGTTTGGATATACGGCTTGCCTCTTCAACCGAGAGGGGAAGTTGCTTTGAGATAGTATTTCCCGGAAGCGACCCCGAAGAGTCCCCTTCCTTTGAAATCTGACGGAGCGACAGCCGCTAACCTTACCAATTTGTAAGCTAAGTGCAAGGTTTTTCGCTGGCAGCTGTGCCGTCACTTCTCCATACTGAACTTTCGGAACCATCATCATCCGGAAAGAAAGGCAGACTATGTCAGCTATTTTAGAAGTGCAGCAAATCGAAAAGTATTATGGCCGCAAGGGAAATCTGACGCATGCTCTAGGCGGTATCAGTTTTGAGATTTTCCCGGGCGAATTCGTTGGTGTTATGGGACCTTCGGGCAGCGGAAAGACGACACTTTTGAATTGTATCTCGACTATCGACACGGTCAGCGCCGGACAGATACTTATCGGGAACAAAAACATTACGACCCTCAAAGAGCAAGCGCTTGCCCGCTTTCGACGCGAAGAGCTTGGTTTCATTTTTCAGGATTTTAATCTGCTCGACACCTTGACCGTTTATGAAAACATTGCCCTCGCGTTAACTATACTTTCCACGCCAACCGAAAGTATTGACGGACAAATCCAGAAAGTTGCCCAGAGCTTGGGCATTAGCGACATTCTTCACAAATACCCTTATCAAATTTCCGGCGGCCAGAAGCAGCGCGTAGCCAGCGCTCGCGCCATCATTACCAAACCTTCGCTTATTCTGGCGGATGAACCTACCGGGTCACTGGATTCGAAATCGGCAAGCGCCTTGCTCAAAAGTTTTCAAAGTCTGGTGCGGGAACAACAGGCCACCATTCTGATGGTCACCCACGATGCCTTTTCTGCAAGCCACTGTGACCGAATCCTCTTTATCCGCGATGGCGCCTTGTTCCATCAGCTGGCCCGCGGAACAGAACAGCGCAAGAATTTCTTTGACAAAATTATCGAAGTCGTCAGCTTGCTGGGAGGTGCCGACAGTGAACTTGTTTAAGATTGCGCTGCGCAATGTCAAGAAAAGTATGAGTGACTATGCCATCTACTTCCTGACCTTGACCTTTGGTATCTGCATTTTTTATGTATTTAACTCGCTTGACGCGCAACGCGAGGTCATGGGGCTTAGCTCCCAGCAAATGCAGGCGCTGAAGTATATCAACCAAATTATGGGCACCTTATCAGTCTTTGTTTCTGCCATTTTGGGGTTTTTAATCATCTACGCAAATCGTTTCCTCATTAAGCGCCGCAAACGCGAATTTGGTATCTACCTGACCCTCGGCATGCAGAAAAAGACTATCTCGGGTATCCTCATCGCTGAAACTCTCCAGATTGGTCTGGCCTCACTGCTTTGTGGGTTCGCGCTGGGGATATTCTTGTCGCAGCTCATGGCAACCTTGACCGCGAAACTGTTGGGCGCACAATTTCCGGACTTCCATTTCATCCTGTCAACAGGCGCACTGGTCAAAACCTGCCTGTATTTCGGCCTGGCTTTTCTGTCAACCCTGCTGTTTAACGTAGTGGCAATTCACAAACAGAAACTGATAGACCTCATCTATGCCGACCGGAAAAATGAGTGGAACAAAATGCCCAGGCAAGGGCTTTCCGTCACGCTCTTTCTTTTCTCCGTGCTTCTTCTGATTTTTTCCTATCTTGGAATACAAAACATACTACCCTTGGGTCCGAATGCTCTCGGTACGGCAACAATGCTGTGCGTAGCCGGAACTTTTCTGTTTTTCTTTTCGCTTTCAGGTTTTTTCTTAAGACTGGTTCAGCAAAACAAGCGAATCTATTTCAAACATCTGAACCTATTTGTCTTGCGCCAAATTAGCAGCAAAATAAACACGACGTATGTGTCAATAACGATGGTTTGTCTTATGCTCGCCATTTCTATCAGTACCTTCTCTGCCGGGATGGGAATATCCGGTGGTATCACCGAGAGTCTGAACAGTGCCGCTCCTTTCGACGCTAGTCTAAGCGTGTCGGTGCCGACCGACGCACCGACTTGGATACCCGCCGAATATCCGGGAATCAACATAGTATCCAGGCTTGAGAAAAAAGGAGTAGATTTACACCAGTTCGCGCGCGAGTTCCACGCAATACGCTACTACGGATTGCCGGATACCCTCAAGCTGAAAATCAAAGGTAGCGATACAATCCCCCTGTTCGTCAAACTTTCTGACTATAACACCGCGCTGGCAATGCAGAAAATTGCCCCTCTGAAACTTGACGCGCATGAATTCGCTCTGAACGCAAACGTGGGTGGCAAACTTTGGCAGAAAACCTTGACGGAATACGCCGGAACTGTCCAGGCTCAAATCAAGCTGAACAAAACCCTGTTGCACACCAAACCCGAACTGGTGCGCGCTCACACGCTTGCGGTCTCGACAGGGTTTGCCAAAAAACTCATCGTTGTTGTGCCGGACAAACTCATCGCAAAACATACTCCGGCGCTTGAAGATGTGCTGATTATCAACTACCTTGACGAAAGCCCCCGCTATGAAAAGGCCTGTGTGGACGCACTCGCTCATCTGAATTTCGACAGCGGCAAAATGAAGAGCATGGATGTCCTCACGACCCGAACCCAGCTGCGGGAGAGAAGCAACACGACCACCGCGACGCTGGCGTATCTGACGATTTACCTGGGCATTGTGTTTCTGATTACCGCGGCTGCTGTTCTGGCGATATCGCAGCTTTCTGAAACGAGCGACGCGATTGTGCGCTATCGGCTGCTGCGCAAAATCGGTACCGACGACCGGATGATACGCCAGGCATTGTTTCGCCAGATTCTCATCATGTTCGCGGTGCCGCTGCTTCTGGCCTTGGTTCATGCGATGGTGGCGTTGTCGGTCGCCAGCCGCATGGCACAGCTTCTGGCGCGCATTGCCATCTGGCAGAGCGCTTTGGTGACGGGAGGCGTGATTGTGGTGGTCTACGGGGGCTATTTCCTGGCAACCTATATCGGCAGCAAAAACATCCTGCGCAAGAGCATGAGCGGCTAGGGGGGTTCCACATAATCACTAGTCGCCAAGAATCGACACTGACACCTTGCCGGACGCTATCTGGTGCCGGTAATGTCAGGGGGTAGG
>JAIRWZ010000105.1 GCA_031268615.1 Actinomycetes bacterium
TGAAACAGGCGCACGACGTTTAGCAGCAGGTCGTCAAAATCCATCGCATTATTGGCGCGCAGCCTATCCTCATAGCGCGCGTAGACCGCAGTCGCGTAGCGGTCGATGGGCGCGGAACCAAAGCCGGCGGCGTCCAGGTCGTCGGGACGCAGCAGCTCGTTTTTTGCCTGAGATATGCGGTGACGTATCGTGGCAAGCGGAAAGGTTTTCGGGTCGATGTCCAGCTCGCGCATGATATCTTTGACCAGACGTTTGGCGTCATCGTCGTCATAGATGGTGAAATTGCGGCGGTAGCCCAGCAGTTCTGCCCCGTCCGGCGAGGCACGCAGAATCCGCACACAGGCGGCGTGGTAGGTAAACACCCACATGCCAGAGGCCGCCGCACCCAACATGCCCGCAATGCGCGCGCGCATTTCCCCCGCTGCTTTGTTGGTGAAAGTGATTGCCAGGATTTGCCACGGCTCGACGCCACAGTCGGCAATCAGTCGCGCAATCCGCCAGGTCAGCACTCGCGTTTTGCCGCTGCCCGCGCCCGCTAACACCAACAGCGGGCCCTCGGTCGTCAGCACAGCCTGGCGCTGCGCCTCGTTCAGCGTCCCCAAGTCCAGACTCGAATGGTGGTGGTCGTCCCGATTGTCCCGATTATCCCCTTCAGATTGCATGTTTTCATGGTAGCACGGGCGGCGCAGCGAGCGGACATTTACTGGCCTGTAAGGGCTTGGATGCCGGGTCAAGCCCGGCATGACGGACTAGTTTAGAAGCCCGGCATGACGAATTAATGACTTTTGATACAAACCGCTACCCCTTGCTTGTGGCGGATTGCCGAGCCTTTATTTAGCAGAGCGCACGACCCATGACCGCCGCCAGAGGAGTGAGTGCGTCCATCAATGCCTCGAATTGCGGCAAGTCCAGCGATTGCGCTCCGTCAGATTTCGCGTGTGCCGGGTCGGGGTGGACTTCTACCATAATGCCATCGGCGCCCGCCGCCAGCGCAGCGCGGGCCGCCGGAATCACCAAGTCGGCGCGTCCTGTACTGTGGCTGACATCGACGACGACAGGAGCCGCCGCCAGCTGTTTGACCAGCGGGACCGCCATGAGGTCGAGCGTGAAGCGCATGGAGGGGTCAAAACCGCGAATACCTCGCTCGCAGTAGATGACACAGGCGCCCTGCGAGGTCAGGTATTCGGCTGCCTGCAACCATTCCTCAACGGTCGCTGCCATGCCTCGTTTGAACAGAACGGGTTTACCGGCGGCGCCGGCGGCCTTTCCCAGTTTTTTCAGCAGCGCATAGTTCGCCATATTGCGCGTGCCCACCTGCACAAAACTGGCGGCTTTCACGACCTCGTCCAAATAGTCTACGTCAGTCAGCTCGGTTATGACTTTCAGCTCATGGGTATCGGCCACCTCACTCAAAATACGCAGGCCCTCCAGTCCCATGCCCTGAAAGGTATAGGGGTTGGAGCGCGGCTTCCAGGCGCCGCCGCGCAGGAAATGCAAATGATGTTTGTTCAGCAGAGTGGCGACTTCGGTCAACTGTTCATGCGATTCGACGGCACAAGGACCGGCGATAACCGCAAAGCACGTGGCGGCGCCTTGCTTTCCTTGTTTGCTCTGCCGATGTTGCTTGTTCTGTTGAGCTTGAGCGTTCATAGCTGCCCTACCTTACGCATGGCCGTAAACAGCACGTGATAAATATCACGC
Source organism: Actinomycetes bacterium (assembly GCA_031268615.1). GTDB lineage: Bacteria > Actinomycetota > Coriobacteriia > WRKU01 > WQUG01 > JAIRWZ01. Next base: position 1,702 of record JAIRWZ010000105.1, read on the forward strand.
AACTGCTGATTGAACAGCGGACCTTCGTTGACCTGTGCGACGTGTTGCAGAATTTCTTCCTCGCGCCGCGGGTCATAGCGACCCAGACCCGCTTCTCCTCTAAGAGTCCAAACTTTCAGTGAAGTTTGCGCACGCTTATTCAGCAGCGCAACGAGCTGTTCATCCAACTCATCCAAATGGGCACGCAAATCGCTGATTTCAGGGGGCAGACTGTCAGGTTTGGACGTACTCACTTCGCTTCCTCCTTGCTCAGACGATAGAAAAACCGCCGTCGATAATGATGTGCTGGCCAGTAACGTAATCCGAAGCGGGCGATGAGAGATAGATGATGGTGCCGTTCAGCTCGCCGCGCGCGCCGGGGCGACCCATTGGGGTGAGGCTGTCATACATCGCCATGAATCCCTGGTGTTTGAACAGCGTGTTTTCCGTCATTTCTGATTCGAAGAGGCCCGGTCCGATGGAATTGACGGTGATATTGTTCATGCCGTAGCTGGCGGCCATACCCATCGTCAGGCCGCGGACTCCGGCTTTGGTGGCGTTGTAGGCGTGCCGGGCCAGTTCCGGGGCTTTGTCGGCGACAATGGCGTTAATGCTGGCGACGTTGACGACTTTGCCGCCGCCGCGGGCTTTCATGTGGGGGATTGCGTATTTGCTGACCAGATAGGGACCGGTCAAATTGGTAGCGACCACCGCGTCCCAGTCGGCTTTGTCCAGATTGTCAACGGCGCCACCACGCGCGATACCGGCGTTGTTCAGCAGAATGTCAATGCCCCCGAAATGGGCGACCGTGGCGTCGATGGCGGCTTTGACCGACTGCTCATCGGTCACGTCGCAGACCACGGGCAGGGCGTCGCGGCCCAGCGCGGTGATGGCGGCGGCGGTTTGTTCCAGCTTGTTGGCGCGACGCGCCAGCAGAGCGACGTCGGCTCCTGCCTGGGCATAGGCCAGCGCAGCGTCGGCGCCCAGGCCACTGGAAGCGCCGGTTACGACCGCGACCTTTCCGCGCAGGTCAAACAGTGTGTTAGCAGGTACGGGAGTAGTATCGGTGACGCTCATGGGTATCCTCATCCTTCCTGGTCGAGTGGTGCGGGTGGTGGTGCCGGGTGGTAGTGGGGCCGGGTGGTGCGGTGGTGGTGCGGTGGGACTGGCGGTGGTGCGGTGGTGCGGTGGTGGTGCGGTGGTGGGGCTAGCGGTCGTGCGGGCATGCGGTGGTGGGGCTGGCGGTGGTGCGTATAGTGCTATGTTGCGTTGCGGACTTGTTTGTAGGCAGTGCGTGCATCGACATATTTAATGTAGCATGGGAATCAGCTTCAGCGTAATTTGTTCTGCGAGCGGCAAGCAGCGTGAAACAGTGCAACAATTAATCAGATTTATCCAATCTGGTTAAGATTTTTGGCCAGATTGGCAGATAGATTTATCGTTTACCAGTGCATGAGAGCGGGGAGGTCGATGGCGCCTTTACTCAACGAGGCGGTGATCTGCTGCCAAATCTCCGGGGTTAACGGCGCTTCGTGCAGGTCGCGCACCCGCAAAATGTTGGGTCTTTCCGTCGGTTCCAGCGTCTCGCTGTCCGCAACCAACGCTTCGTGTAGCTTTTCACCCGGCCGCAATCCAGTGTAGCGGATGTCAGCAGGCACGCCGGAGAGGGCAATCATCTTGCGCGCCAAATCGACAATGCGTACCGGATCTCCCATTTCCAACAGAAAGATATCGCCCGTCTGCCCGATGGCCTGCGCCTGCAAGACCAGACGAGCGGCTTCGGGGATAGTCATAAAGTAACGGGTCACCTCTGGGTCAGTAACCGTCAAATCCTCGCCGCGGGCAAGCTTTTCCTCAAATATCGGCACAACGCTACCGCGAGAACCCAGCACATTTCCAAAGCGTACCGCAAGACAAGTCATCGCGGATGCGGTTTCTTTCTTGGATTGAGGGTCAGCAGGTATGGACCCCCGGTCAAGGCCGAGGGCAGGCTCAGTACTCACTTCGCTTTGTTTCGTAGCGCCAAAACTCAAATCCCCTGCCGAACACGCCAGAATCAGGCGTTCGGCCAACTGTTTGGTTTTGCCCATAACGTTCAGCGGCGCGACCGCTTTGTCGGTCGAGATGAGGACAAAGCGCGCGGCGGCGGCGGCTTGGGCGGCTGTCAGGACATTCGCCGTGCCGACGACATTGCTGTGCAGAGCCTCCAGAGGTTCAGATTCCATCAGCGGGACTTGTTTGTAGGCGGCGGCGTGCAGGACGAGCGTAGGAGCCGCCGCGCACATGACGGCGTTTAATTTGCGCCTGTCGCGAATGTCAACGACGTGCATGTGCACCCGCCCCGGCAGGATGGCGTCCAGTTCAAACCAGAGTTCATAGAGGCGGGATTCGTCGATTTCAAAGAGATGTATCGCCGCGGGGTCAAAGGCCACCAGCTGGCGGCACAACTCGGCGCCAATGGAGCCGGCCGCACCGGTAACGACAACCGATTGACTGGCGATAGTCTCGCGAATCCCCTCGCTGTCAATGGGGGTCAGTTCGCGGCCCAAGAGGTCAGTAACATCGACTTTGCGCAGGTCGTTTATATCGACCCGGCCTTTCTCGATGACCAGTTTAGGCATGATGTGGGTGTCCAGACCCAAGTCAGTCACGCGGTTCAAAATCGCGCGAACAGCGCCCGCAGACGCGGAAGGCAGGGCGACATAGACTTGTTCAATATGGCGGGTGTCAGCGACGGACTCTAAATCAGCAAGGGTGCCCACTATCGGAATTCCCGCGATTAGACGACCGCGAATCGCAGGGTTATCGTCTAAAAAACCGACAACGTCCAGGTGCAGGTTGGGATGATTGCGCAGCTCGTTAAGCAACAGCGAGCCAGCACTGCCCGCGCCAATAATCAGCGTGCGTTTACCTTCGTGACGGCTGCTGACCCGCAGATACAAGCCGGCACGCACAGCAACGCGCACGGCGGAAAGCGCAAGAAAGACAAAGACCGCCTGTATCAGCGCTACGCCCAAGGGCACGGGACGCTGTCCTGCAACGGTAGCAAGACCCGTCAGAAAAGAGAGAAGGGTCATGATGACACCACCCAAAGCAGCGGTCGCGGCCACACGCAGCAGGGTGTCAATGCCGACGTAGCGCAATACGATGCGATACAGCCCGAAGAACGCGGCAATCGTCAGATAGAT